>NZ_JBEXPK010000008.1:0-244998 GCF_040612015.1 Streptomyces sp. NPDC006476
GCGAAACCGCCGAAAGCCACCCGTCCCGGCCCAGGCCGCCCACGAGGCCGTACCAGCAGCGCCGCACCCCGCCACCCCGTCGGCAAACACCGGCATAAAAAGGACACCCATCGACCCGGAGGACCGAGGGGAAACCTTTAATTTCAAGCTCAGGGCGGCCGGCGACAGCGCCGTTGAAGTTGACGAGGTATTCGCAGTACCGGCGCACCTGCTCGATGGGGTTGAGGACCGGCTGAGTATAGGAAGGGACGTGGCAAAGGACCGGGTCATCCTCATCCGGGACGACATCGCTCCATTGCTTAAGCTCCACCACGACATAGGAGGGTTCACCCGTGCTTGGGTGGATTCCGGCGAGGACCGCGTCGGCTCGCTTGCTGTTCATCGGGAGCGCGTACTCCAGCATGACCTCGACGTCACCGAGGCCCGCGTCGTTGAGCGCGGCGGTCAGCGCGGGGACGCTCCGTCCCCAGGACCGCGCCTCCGAGGGGTTGGGCCGGTAGCCATGCATGTGGGTGAACTGCTCGGTGAGGTGGAGATAGAGCGAACTGTCGAGCGCCATGGCGGCGACCGTTTTCGCAGACGCGCGGAACAGCAAGGACTTCCCCCGGACAGCACGAAAAGACTCGTGCGGGTGGGGGCGTGTCCTTCGAGACTCCACCGAGGTGGAGCGGAAGCCCGTCGGGCCGCGATGACGACGGGTTAGAGGTTACCTGGGCGGTGGCGAGGGACAATGACGGGGTTTCGAGGTTGCGCAGGGCTCTGGCCCTATGCGCCCCTGGCGCCCTCGGGCTGCGCTAGTCCGGTGCCCCATGCTCGCGAGTGATCCGTCGACGCGGCCCTACTCCCTGCCGCCCTGAGGCGGCCGCGTTACAGTCGCCAGCAATCGCCGGGCAGCATGGGCCTCTCCCTGGGGGCTGGTCGATCGGTCGCTACGGACAGCCAACGGCCAACAATGTATCCACCGGGCGCACTTGATCGCTCCCGGGCGTCGTGGAACGTACCCCGTCGCCCCGGCGCCTGGTGATCCGGCAGGATGACGCCATGACCGACGGGTTGGACGTGTGGACGACTGCGGCAGGGTTCGACCGGAGCGCTGTGGCCGAGGATGAGGCTTCGGCAGCGGACGAGCGCAAGCAGGTGCTCGGACAGTTCCCCTTGGAGGAGTGGGCGCGCCTGCCGCTGGAGCGCTACGCGCTGGGTCTGGACCCTTCCCGTTCGGGGACGACGTACTGCCGGCTGATCGAGTTCGGCACGCCGAACCTGGGCAGTATCAGGGGCGGCAGCGCGGCGAAGCACATCATGTATCGCCACAACTCCGGTGAATGGCGGATGGCCGCGCCGCTGCGTGGCCTGGATCCGCAGGAAGCGTGGGAGCAGCTGCGGGGGCAGTTCGTCCAGGCCTTCGAGGCGGTGGCGGCAGGGGACTTCGAGGCGCTGGACGACCTGGAGCTGCTGCGGTTCGGTCCCGCCCTGGTGACCAAGTCGCTGGCCACTTACTTCCCCGAGCACTTCCTACCCGTGTACTCCGCCGAACACATGCGGAGGTTCCTCGCCTTGCTGGGGGGCACGGCGCCGGCCGACTCGCCGACCTGGCGCAGCAACGGCAGGCTGCTGGAACTTGTGCGGTCACGGCCCGAGTTCGAGGGCTGGACCGGTTACGAGGTGATGACCTTCCTGTACCAGGACTTCGATCCACGTCCTCGGGTGCGCACGATCTGGAAGATCGCCCCGGGTGAGCGAGGCCGGTTGTGGGAGGAGTGCCGTGACGGTGGGTTCATCTGCGTGGGGTGGGACGAACTCGGCGACCTGAGCGCGTTCCAGACCGACACGGAACTCAAAACGGCCCTCGACGAGCACTGGCCGCGCGGCAGCGGCGGTAGTCTCACGACCGCGCGGCGGCTGCTGGCCTTCCGGGATCTGGAGGCAGGCGACCGGATCGTGGCCAACCGCGGCATGGACGAGATCCTGGCCACCGGAACGGTCACCGGGAACTACCACTTCTTGCCGGACCGGCCGGAGTATCAACATGTCGTTCCCGTGAGCTGGGACGTCTCCCACGCGCAGAAGCTGGCGAAGCCGCAGCACGGATGGCGGTCCACCTTCGCCAAGGTGGACCCGACCCAGTTCGTCAAGTTCACCGCGCACCAGGCCGGTTCCGCCTCGCAGGCGACCCCACCGGCCACGGTCCCCGCGGACGTGCAGGCCGTGCTGGACGCACTCAAGCGCAAGGGGCAGGTGATCCTGCACGGACCGCCCGGCACCGGCAAGACCCGGCTCGCCCTCAGCACCGCCCTCGTCCTGGCAGGACGCACGGAGATGATCAACGGTGAGCCCGCCCAACGCGCCCTGGCCCAGTCCGACGTACTCGGCGGCGAACAGGTCCGCATGGTGACCTTCCACCCCTCCTACGGCTACGAGGACTTCGTCGAAGGCTTCAAACCCGACCTCAGCGCCACCGGGCCCGGACTCACCCTCTCCCTCGCCGACGGTCTGTTCCACGTCCTGTGCCGCCGGGCCTCCGAACAGCCCAAGCAGACGTACCTGCTGATCATCGACGAGATCAACCGCGGCGATCTGCCGCGCATCTTCGGCGAGTTGATCACGCTTCTGGAACTCGACAAGCGCGGCCTGCCGCTCGACCTGCCCGTCAGCAAGCGCAGCTTCTCCGTGCCGCCGAACGTCCGGATCCTTGGGACGATGAACACCGCGGACCGGAGCATCAGCCACCTGGACGCCGCCGTGCGCCGCCGGTTCGCCTTCCTGCCCGTCGATCCCGATCCGGACGCCGTGTCGGGCACGGTCGGTCCCCTGGACCTCGCAGCGTTCTTCGAGTCCCTCAACACCCGCATCACCAGGCACCTCGACGCCGATCACCAACTCGGGCACGCCTACCTCCTCCGGGACGGCGAGCCGATCGCGACCGAGGAGGATCTGGCCGCCGCCTTCCACCACGAGGTGATCCCGCTTCTGGAGGACTACTGCCTCGGCCGGGCCGACCTACTGCACCGCATCCTCGGCGGCCTGGTCGACCCGGGCACCGGGCGCGTCGCAGTCATGTCCGCGCAGGACCTAGCCGCCGCCCTGGCGACCGAGTTCACCAACGGCGAGCCAGGCCCCGATGCCTGACCGAGCCGAGATCCGAATCGGCGAGTACCAGTCCGCCCCGCTCGACAGCGATCGGCTCACCCCCCGGGACGTCGAGCGTCTGCGTGCCCTCGAGGCCGGGCGTCACCTCACCCTGGCTCCTGACCGGTCGGGGTGGCGGCTCAGGGCCGGGGCGACCGTCGGGGTCCTGGTCCTGGACCGCGTCCGTCTCGTCATCGAGCCCAAGTTCGCCATACCGGGCGAGCGGCTCATGAGCTGGCTCGCCTACGCTCTGAACGCGCCCGCCCCCGTCCGGGTGTCCGTACGACGCTGGACAACCGAACCTGACGGTTACGCCGACCTCGTCGCCGCGGCCTTGCTGGAGCAGTGTGAGCAACTGGTCCGCGAAGGGCTCCGCCGCGACTACGTCCGGCACGACGGCGTCGAGCCGGTGCTCCGAGGTCGCCTCGACGTCGCCGCCCAGGCGACCCGCCGATACGGCCAACTCGATCGGCTACACATACGCACCTTCGACCGCGAGACGGATATCTGGGACAACCGGGTCCTGGCAACTGCCTTGAAGGCCGCCTTCGTTCTGACAGGCAGTCCAGATCTGGCACGCGACCTGCACGGCATCACGGGCGCGTTCCCGCGTCCTGCCGTCCCGGCCGCAACCCTCCACGCCCTGGACCGGATCTCGTACACGCGCCTGAATGCCCGCTACCGCCCCGCCCACACGTGGGCGCGACTGCTCCTGAACGGCGGAGGCGTGACCGACCTGCTCGCCGACCAAGGCAACTCGGCAGACGGCTTGCTGCTGGCCATGCCCGCGCTGTGGGAGGCCGTCGTCCGACGGCTCGGCACGGAAGCCGGGGTCTCCCTGGGTGGCCGTGCCCTCTCGAGCGGCGGTGACACGGCCATCACCGTCCGCGGGGACCTCGGAAACGCCTCGACCTTCCGCCCCGATCTGCTGCTCAGCCTCCCCCTGCCCGGCACATCGCAACGCGCTCTGCTGCCGGTGGACGCCAAGTACAAGCGCTACGACCGCCATGGCGTCAGCGCCGATGACGTCCACCAACTGCTCACGTACAGCGCGGGCTACACCCCCAGTGGTGATCCGTGCGGTGTGATCATCCACCCTCGGTCAGAGGGGCACACCCACCGCGTTCTCCAGGTGGGCGGCCCGCGGGGGCGGCTCGGCACCATCCATGTCCTCGGCGTGGACACCCAGGCGGACCCTGGGCATGCGAGCGCATGGATCAGGGCGGCGTTGCCCTGAGCCGATCACCGGGAGGATCACGGGTCGTGCCGACCCGCGTGTCTGACGAACAGAACCGGGCGTACCACCGACGCGGCGCCCTGGTCCCAGTTTCATGCGCGAGCAGCACACGGCGTCTCTCGTGGGCCTCGGGCAGGGCCTCGGCTCGGAAGACGAGATTGAGAAGGGCGTCAGAAACGGAAGTCGTCGCGGCTTTCGGCTGTAGACAGCATCCGCATCTCACTCGTGCTGTCGTCCACCGGGGTGGTGAGCGCAATGGCGATCAGCGACAGGAGCAGCCCCTCGACACGCACCACCATCACACCCGCCCCGTACTTGAACACGTCGAAGCTGTTGTCGATGTTCCAGCCAAAAATTCGCCGACGGAAACGGCTGCGGGCCTCCCCTGAAGGGCCCCTCCGACCGCAGATCCTGGCGGGCCTTCGGACCATGGAGCCGGTGAGTCCGCCGGAGTACCGAATCCTGCAAGGAGTTCGATGATCTTAGGAACCTGGAGGGGCTTCCCTCCGCCTAACACTGCAAGCCTTCGAGAGATCGGAAAGAGCCCCCGCCCCAGATCAGAGGCCCCTTCCCAGACTAAGCCGCAGGTAGCGGCAGACGAGTCGGGCTATACGCCGGGTTCTGTCGCCCGGTCGCCTCACGGCGGCCGGGGAGACGGCCATCCATCTAGGGCCGATGTTGCCATCGACCTCGTGCGGTCTACCCGGGGACTTGGGCGGGCAGCCCTCGAACGTCCCCGCAGGAGCCCCGTTCCAATCCCTGGAAGGAACTCCCTTTTGACCTTGCTCCGGGTGGGGTTTACCTAGCTGCCCAGGTCACCCTGGGCACTGGTGGTCTCTTACACCGCCGTTTCACCCTTACCCGGCACCGAAGTGCTGGGCGGTTTGTTTTCTGTGGCACTGTCCCGTGGGTCGCCCCAGGTGGCCGTTAGCCACCACCCTGCCCTGTGGAGCCCGGACGTTCCTCGGGGAGGCCCTCAAGGGGACTCCACGCGGCCGTCCGCCCGGCTCGTCTGCCGTGATGACCATGCTACCCGGCGGGTGGGGGTGCCCGCGGACGGACCGGCGGGGTCGTCAGGGGCAGCGGCTACTGGACCCGTCGTCGCCAGTACCGAGCCCGCCAGGATCAGCGTGAACGCCGCTCCGATGCCCCACGTCAGGTCCTCGCCCAGGAAGAGCGCCCCTGCCGCGACTGCCACCGCCGGGTTGACGTACGTGAAGACCGTCGCCCGGGTCGGGCCTACCTCCCTGATCAGTTCCAGGAAGGCGACGAAGGCCAGGGCCGTGCAGATCACGCCCAGACCCAGCAGGGCCGACAGGACCGAGGCGGAGGGGACGGAGGACGGCCAGGAGAGGGCCGCCGATGGGGCGTAGACCAGGGCCGCCAGGGCCAGGCACGGGGCTGTGAGCTGCAGGGTGGGGACGTCCTTCAGCCAGCGGGATGCGATCAGGGGGGCCGTTGCGTAGCCGAGGACCGTCAGGAACACCTCGACCAGGGAGCGGGCGTCTCCGCCGGTGAGGTGGGGGATGGTCAGGACGGCCACGCCCGCCAGGCCTAGCCCCAGGCCCACCATCCGACGTGCGCCCAGTCGCTCCGTGTTGCCGAAGAACCGGGCCAGCATTACCCCCACTATCGGCACGCCCGCTATCAGCAGGCCCGCCGTCGAGCTGGACAGGTGGCGTTCGGCGTCCGTGAGGGTGAACCACGGGCCGATGATCTCTATGCACGCGAACGCCAGCATCGGCAGCCAGTGGGAGCGGAGGACGCTGAGCAGGCCGCCTCCGCGGATCGCGAACGGGAGCAGCAGGAGCGCTCCCAGCGCGCATCGCGTGAAGACCACCATCGACGGGGACAACGGAGCGTCTACCGCTACCTTGATCATCAGGTAGGGGATGCCCCAGACCACTCCCATCAGGGAGAACAGGAACCAGCCGCGTGCAGTCATGCCGACAGGATCGGCCGACCCGCTACCTGCCGTCTTGAACGCTGTTGCGGTACGCCGCCGGCGTCACCCCGAGCACCCTGCGGAACCAGCGCGTCAGGTGGGCCTGGTCCGCGAAGCCGACCAGGGGCGCGACCTCCGCCGGGCGCAGGCCCGCGTCCAGGAGGCGGCGGGCCCGGGTCACGCGGTGCTGGGCCAGCCAGGCATACGGCGGTATCCCCATCGTCGTACGGAAGGCGCGGAGGAGCTGGTAGCGGGACAGGTCCAGCTCTGTGGCGAGGGCTGCCAGGGACGGGGGGTCGAGCAGTTCGTCCGCCAGGCGGTCTCTTACGACCCTTGCTATGCGCTCGGCGCCCGGGACCTCGTCGCATATGGGGCGGGCCGTCGAGTGGCGGCGGGCCAGGGCCGTGAGGAGCCACGGGAGGCGGGACTCCGTCTCCAAGGGATCGGGGCAGGCGCTCAGTTCGACGTGGGCGGCGAGGATGGCTGCGAACAGCTCCGGGTCGTCTATCAGCGGTTCGTGGAAGTGTGGGAGGCCGCCGACCGTGCCGTCGGTGAGGAGGGTGGTGTCGGCGTAGAGGGCGCGGTAGGCGTAGCCGTCCGTCGCGTTGCCGGGGCCGCCGGTGTGCACCTCGTCCGGGGCCAGGACGACGATCGAGCCCGGGCCCGGGCGGATGTGGCCGCCTCGGTAGTCGATGACCTCGGAGCCGCCGACGCAGACCCCGACCGAGAACTCGTCGTGAGCGTGCGGGGAGTAGACGTGTTTGTCGAAGTGGGCGGTCAGCAGGTCGAGGAAGGGGCCGCAGCGGCCCAGCCGCGCCCTCGTCCACCAAGCCTGTTCGGCCATCGCTTCCCCCTTCGACCCCTTCGTCGCTCTAAGGGTGGAACGCTCTCAGGCCCCTTTTCCATGCCGCCCCCAGATCCGCGTCGTCCGGAAACCGGCCGTGGATCTCCAGGATCACCATCCCGTGCGCGAAGGCCCACAGGGACCGGGCCGTGTCCAGATCGCCGCCGCACGCCCGCATCAGCGGCATCGCCGCCCGGTCCTCCAGGCCCGGCGGGAGGGCGGCGCGGGGCAGGGGGCGTTCCGTGGCGAGGCAGTAGAGGTGCGGGTGGGAGAGCGCGTAGGCGCGGTACGCGTCCGCGAGCGCCGTCAGTGAACCCGGTTCGCGCTCCTCCGCCGCCTCCAGTGCCGCCGCCGACTCCTCCAGCATCTGGGCGATCAGCTCGACCTCGAGGGCGTTCTTGTCGGGGAAGTGCTTGTAGAGGGACGGCGCCTTGATGCCCAGGCGGTCGGCGAGGGCCCGCATGGTCAGGGCGGTGGGCCCGGAGTCCTCGAGGATGTCCCGGGCGACCGCCGCGATCTCGCCGGCCCTCGGCGCCAGTCGTTCACCCACGCTGGAAGCCCTCCTTCGTCCGCAGCCCGTAGCCGAAGGCGCGATCGTACGAGATGTGGGCAAGCCAGCCGCACAGCGCCGCGAAGGCCGGCGCCCAGGCGAAGTACGGCTGGACCGCGTACACAACCAGCAGCGCCAGCGGGACCAGGGCGCGGTGCATCGCGTTGTAGTACGGCACCGCGCGCGGCGCCAGCTGTCCCTTCGCCATACGGGGCGCGTCGTCCAGGGCGACCAGGAAGGTCAGGTCCGGCAGGACGAGGAAGACGAACGCGAGGGTGCCGGCGAACCAGCCGTGGTTCATGGCTTCGAGGACCGCGAAAGCGGACCAGAACAGGGCGTTCGCGAGCCACGCGGTACGGCGGACGACGAGGGTGACCGAGGAGCGGCGGGCGGTTGCGGTCGGGCTGGTGCTCATTACGGGCTCCCAATGGTCTCTAGTGAGGCTAACGACGTTAGCCTGCGACGTCGACAACCGTATGGCTAACAGCGTTAGCCGTCAAGGGCTCCCTTGACCCTGCCGCTACGTCAACCTCTCTACTGGTGCCATGCGGATCGGAGAACTCGCCGCCACCGTCGGTGTCACCACGCGGGCCGTGCGCCACTACCACCACCAGGGCCTGCTGCCGGAACCCGAGCGGCTGACCAACGGGTATCGGGACTACACGCTTCGGCACGCCGTCGTGCTGGCCCGCATTCGGCGGCTGACCGAGCTGGGGCTCGGGTTGGCGGAAGTGCGGGAGGTGCTCGCCGACGACGCCGGAAAGGACCTCGCCGAGGTGCTCGCCGAGCTAGACGAGGATCTGGCGCGGCAGGAGGCGGCGATCCGGGAGCGGAGGGTACGGCTGCGGGTGCTGCTGGAGGCCGAGGACGGGCTGCCCGTCGAAGGGCCCGTCTCACCCCGCCTGGCCGCCCCGTTCGGCGACATGAGCCGCGTGGCCGTCGACTCCCCCATGGCCGCCAAGGACCGCGAGATGCTCGCGCTCATCGAGACCACGGCCGGACCGGAGGAGCGGGAGCGCCTGATCGACGTGCTGCACACCGCCTTCGGCTCCCCGGACGCCGTAGCGCGGGTGACCGAGGCGTACGCGCTGCTCGACCGGCTCGCCGACGCGGATCCCGCCGATCCGCTCGTCGAGGAGGCGGCCCGCGCGCTCGCCGCCTGTCTGCCCCGCGAACTGCTGCCACCCTCCAACCCGGCCAACGGCGGCGACAGTTTCATGCATGCCTTCTACGCCGACTTCGCTCCCGCCGAGGCGGAGGCCATCCGCCGCACCCTCCGCATCCTGGGTGAGGAGGGGGAAGGGCCGTGAGGACCGTGTACGCCCTCGTCCGGCATGAGGTGCGGATGCTTGTCGGCATCGTCCTGTGGGTCGCCCGGCGGACGGACGGGACCGTCGGCAAGACCGGCTTCGGGTACGCGCGGGGGCAGGGCGCCGTGATGTTCGGATTCGCGTTCGTGTGCGTGGTCGAGACGCTGACGATGTCCGTGCTGCTGCGGGACCATCCCGTCGCGCATCGCATCGTGCTCGTCCTCGACCTCTACACCGTCCTGTTCGTCATCGGGCTGCACGCCGCGTCCGTCGTACGGCCCTACGTCCTCGGGGCGGACTCCCTGCGCATCCGGAACGGCGGGCACGTCGACCTCACCGTTCCGCTGGAGCGGATCGCCGGCGTGCGGCGGGAGTTGCGCACCACCCATCAGCGGGCGGAGGGCGAACTCGACGTACCCGTAGGCTCGCAGACCACCCTCACCCTCGAACTCACCGAGCCCGTCCCCCACGTCACCTTCCTCGGCCGTCGACGGGCCGTCCGCCTCGTCCGCTTCCACGCCGACGACGCCGAGGCCCTCGTACGGGAGATCATGCGGGCGCGAAACGTACCTTCGCCGTTGCCGGGTCGGCCTGGGTGAGGCGGACCCGGAGGCGTTCACCGAGAGGGAGACGACCGAGGGGGAGAGTGCCGCCCTCGATGCGGCCTATGACCGCCGGGGACGTCAACTGCACCACTCCCACGGTTGGTTGACGTTCCTCGACCTCCACCACGCAGCCGTCGAACTCCTCCCCCACCCGGTCCTTCAGCAGCGCCGCCTCCACGATGTCCACGCACTCCCGCTCGACCGTCCCCGCGCGGCGGTTGCCGTCGGCCATCTCGTGCGGCAGCGCGTCCAGGGCACCCAGCACCCAGTCGGGCGGGGGCTCGCCCGCCACCGCGGCCAAGCAGATCTCCGACGCGTAGCGGTCGGCCAGGCGTCTGAGGGGGGCCGTGCAGTGGGCGTAGGGGGCGGCCACTGCGGCGTGGCTGGTGAGGGCGGGCAGGTGGCCGTCACGGAAGACGGTGTAGCCGGCTCCGCGGAGGAGGGTCGTGCACTCCTGGAGGAAGGCCGCGTGGTGGGGGTTGTGGGAGTCCAGGGAGCGGATCAGGTGGGCGTAGGAGACGTGGTGGGGCCAGTCGATGTGCAGGGCGCGTGCGGTGCGGCGGAGGCGGCCGACGGCGCCGTCCGGGGCGGCCGGGAGCGTGCGCAGGATGCCCGTGCCGTGCGCCAGCATCAGGTCGGCGGCAGCCATTCCGGTCAGCAGGGAGATCTGCGCGTTCCAGCCGTCGGCCGGGAGCGGGGCGCGGTACGTCAGTTCGTACGCGTCGTTCCGCTCCACGATCTCCTGCTCGGGCACGTTCAGGGAGATGCCGCCTCGCTCCACCTCCAGGTGCTCCCGCAGCTCGCCGATCACTTTCAGGAGCGCGAGTGGCTCCTCGGCCGTCCCCTCGTCGATCTGGCGCTGCACGCCCTCGTAGTCGAGCTTGGCGCGGCTGCGGACCACGGCCCGGCGGACGTCGACGTCGACGGTACGGCCCTCCGCGTCGAGGTCGATCGTCCAGAGGGCCGCGGGGCGGTCCTGGCCTGGGAGGAGGCTCGCGGCGCCCTCGCTGAGGAGGGGCGGGTGGAGCGGGACCTTCTCGTCGGGGAAGTAGAGGGTCGTCACCCGGCGGTGGGCCTCCGCGTCCAGCGCCCCGCCGGGTACGACGAAGGCGGCGACGTCGGCGATGGCGTACCGGACGCGGTAGCCGCCGGTGTTCCGGCGGGAGAGGTGCATGGCCTGGTCGAGGTCGGTGGCGGTGGGCGGGTCGATCGTGAAGAGGGGGATGGCCGTGGCGTCGTACGGCGGGAGGGGCGGGGCCTTCGCGGTCTGCTCGGCCTCGGCCAGGGCGTCGGGTGGGTAGCCGTCGGCTACGCCCAGTTCGGTGCGCAGGGCGGTGAGGGCGGCCCGGAGGGGGGCTTCGGGGGCGCCGGTCACGCGGATGTGGCGGCGGGGCATACAGCGAGGGTATGCAGATCGGGGGTCGTACGCTGTGCGGAGCTCAAGAGAAGGAGATCGTCCGTGCTCGTCCTGCTGCCCCCGTCCGAAGGCAAGGCCGCCTCATCCGGCCGTGGTGCCCCGCTGAAGTTGGAGTCGCTGTCGCTGCCGGGGCTGACCGCCGCCCGTGAGGCCGTACTCGGTGAGCTGGTGGAGCTGTGTGCCGGGGACGAGGACAAGGCGTGTGAGGTGCTCGGGCTGAGTGAGGGGCTGCGGGGCGAGGTCGCCAAGAACGCCGGGCTGATGACGGCCGGGGCGCGGCCCGCCGGGGAGATCTACACCGGGGTGCTGTACGACGCTCTGGATCTGGGCTCGCTGGACGCGGGTGCGAAGAGGCGGGCGGGGCGGTCGCTGCTCGTCTTCTCCGGGTTGTGGGGTGCGGTGCGGGTCAACGACCGTATTCCTTCCTACCGTTGCTCGATGGGCGTCAAGCTGCCCGGGCTCGGGGCGCTGGGCGCGCACTGGCGGGCGCCCATGGCGGACGTGCTGCCCGAGCTCGCGGGCAGTGGGCTCGTGCTTGATCTGCGGTCATCCGCCTATGCCGCCGCCTGGAAGCCCAAGGGGGAGGTGGCTGGGAGGACGGCCAGCGTGCGGGTGCTGCACGCGCCCACGCGGAAGGTGGTCAGCCACTTCAACAAGGCGACCAAGGGGCGGATCGTACGGAGTCTGCTGGCGTCCGGGGTCGCGCCGAAGGAGCCGGCGGAGCTGGTGGAGGCGCTGCGGGACCTGGGGTATGTGGTGGAGGTTGAGGCGCCGAAGGGGGCTGGGCGGGCGTGGACGCTCGATGTGCTGGTGGACGAGGTGCACTGAGGGAGCGACCCGCGCTGTTGCAGCATGCGCAATGAGCTTTGCGCATGCTGCGTTACGGCGGCACGATGACGTCATGACCTCGCCGCTGTCCTCCCCGGTGTCCTCCTGGCTGCCCGGCTCCGTGCTGGACCTCGCCCCCGTCGTCCCTGTCGTCGTCATCGAGGACGCCGCCGACGCCGTACCGCTCGCCCGGGCCCTGGTCGCCGGGGGGCTGCCGGCGATCGAGGTGACTCTGCGGACGCCGGTCGCGCTGGAGGCCATTCGGGCCATTGCCGCCGATGTGCCGGACGCGGTCGTCGGGGCCGGGACCGTGATCACGCCGGAGCAGGTGAAGGAGTCGGTGGCCGCCGGGGCTCGTTTCCTGGTCAGCCCGGGGTGGACGGACTTGCTGTTGGAGGCGATGCGGGGGTCGGGGGTGCCGTTCCTGCCGGGGGTGTCCACGGCTTCGGAGGTGGTGGGGCTGCTGGAGCGGGGGGTGCGGGAGATGAAGTTCTTCCCGGCCGAGGCGGCGGGGGGTACGGCGTATCTGAAGTCCCTCGCCGGGCCGTTGCCGCAGGCGCGGTTCTGTCCGACGGGTGGGATCGGGGCCGGGAATGCCCCGGAGTACCTGAAGTTGCCCAACGTCGGCTGTGTGGGCGGGACTTGGATGCTTCCGGCGGACGCCGTGGCCGCCCGGGACTGGGGGCGGGTCGAGGCCCTTGCCCGGGAAGCCGCCGGGCTCCGTCAGCGCAAGTGATCAGCGCAGGTGAGACGTGTCGTTGAAGAGCCGTACGCTCGCGTTGCCGTCGGCGTAGTAGGCGACCGCCGACAGTGAGGCGGCCGAGAGTTCCATCCGGAACAGAGCCTCCGGCGGGGCGCCCAGGGCCAGTTGGACGAAGGTCTTGATCGGCGTGACGTGGGAGACGAGCAGGACCGTGCGGCCCGCGTAGGCCGCGACGAGTTTGTCCCTCGCCGCCGCGATACGGGTCGCCGTCGCCGCGAAGCTCTCGCCGCCGCCGGAGGGTTCCACCGTGGGGTCGGACAGCCAGCGGGTCAGGTCGTCCGGGTAGCGTTCGCGGACCTCGGCGAAGGTCAGGCCCTCCCAGGCACCGAAGTCCGTCTCCCTGATCTCGTCCTCGACGCTCACCTCCAGGCCGAGGTGCCGGGCGACGATACCGGCGGTCTCGCGGGTCCGGGCGAGGGGCGACGCGACGATCGCCTGCACGGTCCCGCGCCGGGCCAGCGAGGCCCCCGCCCGTTCGGCCTGCTCCCGGCCGACGTCGGAGAGGGAGGGGTTGGTGCCGCCGGAACCCGAGAACCGCTTCTGCGGGGTCAGCGGGGTCTCCCCGTGCCGGAGCAGTACGAATGTCGCGGGCGCGCCCATGTCGGCGGGGGCCCAGCCGGGGCCGGCGACGACACGCGAGGCACGGACGTCCGCGGCCGACTTGGCGGTGCCCTCGGCACGCCCGGCTTCTGCGGTCCGGTCACGCGGGGACTCGGCCGCCGTAACCTCCGCGCCCCGCCCGCTCGCCAGAGCCGCCCGGACTCGTGCCGCCCCAGCCGCCGCGTCTCCCGAAGCCGCCTGCGGTTCAGGCGCCGTCGCCGTGCGTGCGGCCTTCACCGCCGCAACCTCCGGCGTCCCCTGCGGCTCGGAAACCGACGCCGCGCGCGCCGCCCCCGCGTCCAGTTCCGCCGTCGACCCCGCCGCCGACCACTGCTCCCCCCGCTTCCCCGCGTCCATCGCCTCGTTCGCCAAGCGGTCCGCGTGTTTGTTCTTCTCCCGCGGGATCCACTCGTACGTCACCTGGTGCGGCGGGAAGATGCGGGACGCCTCGGCGGCCAGCGGCTTCATGTCGGGGTGTTTGATCTTCCAGCGGCCGGACATCTGCTCGATGACCAGCTTGGAGTCCATGCGGACATGGACGGTCGCGGAGGGGTCCAGTTGGTGCGCCGCCCGCAGGCCCGCCAACAGCCCCCGGTACTCGGCGACGTTGTTCGTGGCGATGCCGATGTACTCGGCCGCCTCGACCAGGGGCTCCCCCGTCGCCGCGTCGAGGACGACAGAACCGTAGCCCGCGGGCCCGGGGTTGCCCCTCGACCCGCCGTCGGCCTCGACGATGAACTCCCGCACGGAACGCGCCCCTTACCCTTGCAGCCCTTACAGACCGGACTCGGCCGTGCGCACCAGGATGCGGCGGCAGTTCTCGCAGCGCACCACCGTGTCGGGGGCGGCCGCGCGGATCTCGTTGATGTCGGTGATGGCGAGCTCCTGGCGGCAGCCCTGGCAGGTGCGCTGGTAGAGCTTGGCCGCGCCGATGCCGCCCTGCTGCTCGCGCAGCTTGTCGTAGAGCTTGAGCAGGTCGGCGGGGATGGTGGCGGCGATGACCTCGCGCTCCTTGGTCACCGTGGCCACCTCGCCGTCGATCTCCTCGAAGGCGGCGTCCCGGCGGGCGGTCGCGTCGTCGATCTTCGACTGGACGGAGGAGACCCGCTCGGTCAGCTCGCGCACCCGCTCCTGCACGGACTCGATGCGCTCCATGACCTCCAGGACGATGTCCTCGAGGTCTCCCTGCCGCTTGGCGAGGGAGGCGATCTCGCGCTGGAGGTTCTCCAGGTCCTTGGGGGAGGTCACCGCGCCGGAGTCCAGGCGCTGCTGGTCGCGGGCGGCGCGCTGGCGCACCTGGTCCACGTCCTGCTCGGCCTTGGTCTGCTCGCGGGCGGTGTCGCTCTCCTCGGTCTGCGCGGCCACGAGCAGGTCGCGCAGCTGGGTGAGGTCCTTGGTCAGCGACTCGATCTCGGTGTGTTCGGGCAGGGACCTGCGCCGGTGCGCGAGCTGCTGCAGGCGGACGTCGAGTGCCTGGACGTCGAGGAGTCGGATCTGGTCGGCGGGCGCGGCGTTCAGTTGGGGGCTCCAGGTGAAGGGGAGTGGCTGGTCCAGGGGTCGGTGACCGTCTTGGAGACGTGGACGCGCAGGTCCCAGCCGTGGCGGTCGGAGATCTCGTCGAGCTGGGCTGCGGCCAGCTCGCACCAGGGCCACTCGGTGGCCCAGTGCGCCGCGTCGAGCAGCGCGAGGGGGCTGTGGAGGACGGCCTCGGAGGCCGGGTGGTGGCGCAGGTCGGAGGTGAGGAAGGCGTCGACGCCGGCCGCGCGGACCTGGTCGAAGAGGCTGTCGCCGGAGCCGCCGCTGACGGCGACCGTGCGGATGGTCGCCTCGGTGTCACCGGCGACGCGGATGCCCTGCGCGGTGGCGGGCAGGCGTTCGGCGGCCCGTGCGGCGAAGTCGGCGAGGGTGAGTGGGTGGTCCAGTTCGCAGATGCGGCCGAGGCCCCGGCGGCCCTCGGGGTCGGTCGGGTCCGGGACGAGGGGGCGTACGACCCGCAGGTCCAGGGCGCCGGCGAGGGCGTCGCTCACACCCGGGTCGGCCGTGTCCGCGTTGGTGTGGGCCACGTGCAGCGCGATGTCGTTCTTGATGAGGGTGTGCACGACCCGGCCCTTGAAGTGCGAGGCCGCCACCGTCGTCGTACCGCGCAGGTAGAGCGGGTGGTGGGTGACCAGCAGGTCGGCGTCGAGCTTCACCGCCTCGTCGACGATCTCCTGGACGGGGTCCACGGCGAACAGGACCCGGGTGACCTCCTGGTCGGGGTCGCCGACGACCGTGCCGACCGCGTCCCAGGACTCGGCCCGCTCGGCGGGCCACAGGTTGTCCAGCGCGGCGATGACTTCAGACAGACGGGGCACGGACAAAAGGCTACCTGCCTGATCTGTGCCGCTGAACCGAAGCCCGTGGTCGGAGTGCGGCCGGGAGTACGGGTCTCGTCGCCCCGCTGCTCCCCGATCGGCCCCTATGGCCCCCTTCAGCACAATCGCCCCCTTTCCCTCAGGCGAATCGTTCCGCTGCCATCCTTATGTGTGAAGCGTGAGCCTGGTGGTCCCACGTCCGTGCGTACGAAAACTAGCTTCGTGGCCGGAGGTGACCAGACGATGAGGGCCTGTGCGATCGAGCCCGAGGCCCCGGGGGGCGAGGCTCCCCGGGCGGCCTGCACCATCACCGCTGACGGCGCCTACGCCGCCCGCCTCGTCCTGGGCGGCGACTGCTGGTTCCCGGAGCGCTGGACGCTGGACGGCCCGGAGCCGTACGCCGTGGCGCTGCCCGGCAACCAGCCCGAGGAGCCCGGCACCGAGGTACAGCCGATGGGCGACGGGCGGGTGCTCATCCGGCGGGTGACGGAGGGGCGGCACGTCTTCTCGCTGCTGTATCCGACCGGCCCCGGCACCGGCGAGGTGCTGATCGGCGCGGTCGAGTGCCCGGACGCGGACACCTCGCTGGGGCTGCTGCCACCGGCACCGGGGGGTGCGAGGGCGTACGCCCTCGCGGTGGGCCGGCGTTCCAGCACGCTGTGGCTGGTGGCGGGCGGGGCCTTCGGTCCCGAGCGGGTGACGGAGGTCCCGGGGCGCTGCTCGGGCGGGGCGTGGCTGGACCATGCGGGGCGGATGCTGGCCCTGGACCGGGAGGTCGGGGGGCGGACCAAGACGATCGTGGTGGATTTGGAGCGGGGCGGCGAGGTGTCGCCGTTCCTGCAGATCGCCGACGGCAGCGACGACCGGCTGCTGCTGGCCGACCCGGACAGCGGGCTGCTGCTGATCCGCTCGGACGCGCCCTCGCCCGGCGAGGACCGGCTGGGGTGGGGGGTGCTGGGCAGCACGCTGCCGGTGCGGTTCCCGGAGTGTCTGCGGGTGCCGGAATGTGCGGTGACGCCGTTCGCGATCCAGCCGGGGCGGGTGCTGGTCCCGGAGAGCTGCGCGGTGGCGCTCCGGGTCGACGGGTCGATGGGCAGCTGGGTGGCGCTGTGGCGGCCGGACCGGCGGCAGGTGCACCATCTCCCGGCGCCCGAGGGGTGGTTGACGGGGACGGGGGTGTGGACGGCCGACGGGGTGCTGCAACTGCCGTACTCCACGCCCGAGGTGCCGTGCGGGGTGGCCGGGGTGACCCTGCCCACGCAGGATCCGGTGCCGAGTGCGGTGGCCTCGACGGATCCGGTCGGCGGAAATGGCACTTCTGTCGCGGCGAAGGACGACAGTTCCGCAACAGCGCCGGAGGAACAGCCGGCGGAGCCCGTGGTGGCGCGTCCGGTGCCGTTGCGGGAGGCTCCGCTGGGACGTCTTGTAACGAAGTAGTGCCGATGGGCCGTGGCGCCTGGATTCGGCCCGAGGTGTGCTGGTTACACTCGCCGGGCTGTTAGAAAGATCATGTTGTTACGGGGTGAAACCTTCCGATGAGCGACACCAGCACGATGCAGCCGCTGTCCGCCGAGGCCCAGGAGGACGCCGGTCACGGTCGTCACCGGGGTCCGGTCTCGGTCCAGGACGGTGACACGGCCCCTCAGGGCCGTCACCGCAAGCAGTCCGAGGACACGGGGACGGCTGCCTGAGAGCCTGCCTGAGAGCAGAGAGCAGACGGAATGGGCCCGCACATCACTGCCGATGTGCGGGCCCTTTCCTCTGGCCCTTCTGGCTCTTCGAGTTACGTGTCGAGTTACGTGCGTTTCAGGCCCAGCACCTCCACCGCCCCGAACGTCTCCCCCTCCGGGCGTTCGGCGTAGTGCGGGCTGAGGACCGCGTCCAACTCGTCGTAGGTGAACGTGTCCTGCTTGCTGTCGAACTTGGCCCGCACCCGCGGCCGGTCGACGATCGCCACCATGCCGCCGTGCACGACGAGGAGCTGTCCGTTGACGCGGGACGCGGCGGGCGAGGCCAAGTAGCCGACGAGCGGGGCGACATGCTCGGGCGAGAGCGGGTCGATGCCGTCGTCGGGTTCCTGGAAGCCGGCGAAGACGTCCTCGGTCATACGGGTACGGGCGCGGGGGCAGATGGCGTTGGCGGTGACCCCGTACTTGGCGAGCGCGAGGGCCGTCGAGGTCGTCAGGCCGACGATTCCGCCCTTGGCCGCCGCGTAGTTGGGCTGGCCTGCGGAGCCCGCGAGGAAGGCCTCCGAGGACGTGTTGACGATACGGCCGTAGACCGGGGCGCCCGTCGCCTTGGAGCGTTCGCGCCAGTGGGCGGCGGCGAAGTGAGTCGTGTTGAAGTGGCCCTTGAGGTGGACCCGGATGACCGAGTCCCACTCCCCCTCGGTCATGGAGAACACCATCCGGTCGCGCAGGATGCCCGCGTTGTTGACCAGGACGTCCAGCTTTCCGAACTCCGCGACCGCCAACTCGACGAGTTCCCGGGCCTGTTGGAAGTCGGCCACGTCGCCCGTGTGCGCCACGGCACGGCCGCCCGTCGCGCGGATCTCAGCGGCAACTTTCTCGGCGGGGGCCGCGGAGGCCTCCCCCGTGCCGTCCCGGCCCGGTTGTCCGAAGTCGTTGACGACGACGGCCGCTCCGAGCCGGGCGAGTTCCAGTGCCTCCGCCCGGCCCAAGCCGCGACCCGCCCCGGTGACCACGGCGGACAGTCCCTCAAGTGGCAGTGACATGAGCACCCTTCACGTAGGCGTCAGATCTCGATGCACGTACGCAGCGCGGTCCCCGAACGCATCTGGTCCAGCGCCTCGTTGATCTCGCTCAGCGGCACCCGGTGGGTGATCAGGCTCTCCAGGTCGACGCGGCCGGCCCGCCACAGGGCCATGGTGCGTTCGTAGGAGCGCAGGACGTCGCCGCCGCCGTACATGGACGGCAGGATGCGCTTCTCGTCGAAGAACAGCTCGAACATGTTGAGCTGCAGGAAGTCGTCCATGGCGCCCGCGCCGACGACCACGAGGGTGCCGCCGCGCCGGGTGTTCTCGTACGCGGTGCGGGCGGTGGCCGACTTGCCGACGACCTCGAAGACGTAGTCGAAGCCCTCACCGCCGGTGACCTCCTGCTTGGCGGTGGGCAGCTCGTCGGGCGAAACGGCCTTGGTGGCACCGAACTTGAGCGCCGACTCGCGGCGCGCGGCGACCGGGTCGACGGCGACGATCTCGGCAGCGCCCTTCAGCCGCGCCCCCTGGATCGCGGAGATGCCGACGCCTCCGCAGCCGATGACGGCGACCGACGAACCGGCCTCCACGTCGGCGGTGTTGAGGGCCGCCCCGAGCCCTGTGGTGACTCCGCAGCCGATCAGGGCGGCGATGTCGAAGGGCACGTCGTCGGGGATCGGTACCGCGCACCCGGCGTCGACGACGACCTCCTCGGCGAAGGTGCCGGTGCCCGCGAAGCCGAAGACGTCACCGCCGGGGCGCTTGAAGTTGGGGGTGCCGGCGTTCATGAACCCGGCCAGGCACAGTTCGGTCTGGCCGCGTTTGCAGGCCGGACAGGCGCCGCAGGCGGGCAGCCAGCAGACGACGACCCGGTCGCCGGGCTTGACACGGGTGACGCCCTCCCCCACCTCCAGGACCTCGCCCGCGCCCTCGTGCCCGGGCACGAACGGCGCCGGCTGCGGCAGCACCCCGTTCATCGCGGACAGGTCCGAGTGGCACAGCCCCGTGGCGCGTATCCGGATCCGCACCCTGCCGGGCCCGAAGCCCGTCGGTTCGACGTCTTCGAGGACCTCCAGCTTGTCCTGGCCGATCTCGTTCAGTACGGCTGCTCGCATGGTGCGGCTCCCCTCAAGTCAGCTGGGATTCAGGAGTGTTCGACGACGGTGTCGGCGAGGACGGGCGCGTCGTCCCGCTCGACGGCGCTGACGGCGACCCTGGTGGACTCCGCCGTGTGCCACATCCGGATGCGCAGGGTCTCGCCGGGGTAGACCACGCCGGCGAAGCGGGTCGTGTACGAGCGCACCCGGCCGACGTCCCCGCCCAGCAGCGTGTCGACGACCGCCTTCAGCGTCATGCCGTAGGTGCACAGCCCGTGCAGGATGGGCTTCTCGAACCCGGCGAGCTTGGCGAACTCGGGGTCGGCGTGCAGCGGGTTCCAGTCGCCGGAGAGGCGGTAGAGCAGGGCCTGGTCCTCGCGGATCGGGCGTTCGACGGTCCGGTCGGGTTCGCCGGTGGGCGGGTCGAGACGGGTGGAAGGGCCGCGGTCGCCGCCCCAGCCGCCCTCGCCCCGTACGAAGATCTGGGCGTCGTTGGTCCACAACGGGCCGTCGGCGTCGGCGACTTCGGTGCGCATGACCAGGACGGCCGCCTTGCCCTTGTCGTACACGGCGGCGATACGGCCCGTGGCGGTGGCGGTGCCCTGGGCCGGGATGGGGCGGTGCAGGGTGAGCGACTGGCCGCCGTGCAGGACCTTGGCGAGGTCGACGTCGATGCCCGGCATCGACAGTCCGCTGATCACGCCCGGTGAGCCGGAGCCGGCGACGGTGGCGAAACTGGGCAGCACGTGCAGCCGGGACTCCAGGGTGTAGCGCAGCTCGTCGGGGTCGGTGGCGGGGATGCCGGCGCCGATGCCGAGGTGGTAGAGCTGGACGTCCTTGGTGGTCCAGGTCAGCTCGCCGGTCCGGGGTTCGGCGGCGAGGGCCTTGGCTGCGTCGATGGGCATGGGGCTCCTGAAGGTGGCGACTGAAGACCCCGGTGCGGCCGTCCGCACCGTCGGCCGCACCGAGGTCGCTGCGGGCCGATCTAGAACGCGTTCCAGTCCGGCGCCCCTTGTATAGCCCAGCGCACCGCCATTGTGAAGGCTCCTGACGCTGTGTCAGGTGACGGGGTTCGGGACATTTGTACTGCCCGGCTCCGTACAAGCGCATCTGCCGGGCGGGCGCCGGGGTTCGTAGCGTCGTAGGCATGACAGTCGTAGGGATGACATCGGACACCGAATCGGCCGTGTCCTTCACGGGGGCGGTCAAGAACTACGGCACGGTACGGGCCGTCGACGGCCTCGACCTTGCCGTCGCTCCCGGTGAGACGGTCGCGCTGCTCGGACGCAACGGGGCCGGGAAGTCGACGGCGATCTCGCTGCTGCTCGGGCTGATCGAGCCGGACGAGGGGACCGTGCGGCTGTTCGGCGCGCACCCGGAGCGGGCGGTGCGGGACGGGCGGGTGGGCGCGATGCTGCAGGAGGCGCGGGCGGTGCCCCGGGTCACCGTGCGGGAACTGGTCACCTTCGTCGCCGGGCGCTACCCGGCGCCGATGCCGGTCGCGCGGGCGCTGGAGCTGGCCGGGATCGCCGAACTGGCGGGGCGCCGGGTGGACCGGCTCTCCGGCGGGCAGGTCCAGCGGGTGCGGTTCGCGCTCGCCCTCGCCGGGAGCCCGGCACTGCTCGTGCTGGACGAGCCGACGTCCGCCCTGGACGTCGAGGCGCGGCAGGCGTTCTGGACGTCGATGCGGGGCTATGCGCGCCGCGGCCACACCGTCCTGTTCTCCACGCACCACCTCCAGGAGGCCGACACCTACGCGGACCGCATCCTCGTCATCGACCGCGGGCGGATCATCGCCGACGGCACCGGCGAGCAGCTCAAGCGCTCGGTCGGCGGCGGCCTGGTCGCCTTCGACCTCGCCGGCCGCCCCTCGGACGGCCTGGAGCGGCTGCCGGGCGTGCGGTCCCTGGAGATCCGCGGCGACCGGGCCCGGCTGCGCACCGACGACCCGGACGCGACGGTCGTCGCCCTTGCGGCGATGGGCGCGATACGCGGCCTGGAGGTCGCCCCGGCGTCCCTGGACGAGGCGTTCCTGGCCCTCACCGCATCGGTCACGGAATCGGTCACGGAATCGGTCACGGATTCGGTCACGGAGGCAGCGTGATGTTCGACTACCTCAAGCTCGAAGTGCGCCGCACCCTGCGGGACGTCGGTTTCGTCATCGGCGGGATCGCGATGCCGGTGCTGATGTACCTGCTGTTCACCAACCTCGGTGCGGACGATGGCACTTGGAAGACCGGTGCGATGGTCGGGATGGCCGGGTACGGGGCGGTCGGCTGTGCGCTCAACACCGGCGGCGGAGTCGCCGAGGACCGGGCGATCGGATGGCTGCGGCAGCTGCGGGTGACACCGATGACTCCGCGCCAGGTCGTCGTCGGCAGGACCCTGACCGGCTCGGTGACCGTCGTACCGGCGATTCTGGCGGTGCTGGCGGCGGGCGGCCTGCTCAACGGCGTACGGCTGGCCGTGTGGCAGTGGGCGGCGATCGCGGTGCTGCTGTGGCTGGGCTCGGTGCCGTTCACCCTGCTGGGCCTGGGCAACGGCTACCGGCTCACCGGCCAGACCACCGGCGTCACCAACATGGCCTGCAACCTGGGCCTGGCCGTCCTCGGCGGGCTGTGGTTCCCGGTCGCACTCTTCCCGCACTGGCTGCGCACCGTATCCGCCTACACCCCCACCTACCGCTTCGCCGAACTCGGCACCTCCGTCGCGTCCGGCCACGCCCCGGCGCTCGGCGCGGTCGCGGTGCTGTCCGCCTGGTTGCTGGCGTTCGGTTCATACGCTGTGCTGTCGTACCGGCGGTCCGGTCGGACCGTCTGAATGGGGGAGCGACCGATGTACTGGACGCGAGGGGCCGCCTGCCGGCTTCGCGAGTGGCGGACCGCGCGAGCGCGGTGGCGGGCGGACATGCAGGCCTTCAAGGCCGCGGCGAAGGAGGCACGCCGCACCGGCGCCGAGGTGCCCGAGAACCCGGGCCCGCCGCCGACCGCCTTCTCCCTGCTTCCCTGGCTGCTGATGGGGCTGGGCGCGTTCTCCAACCTCTTCCAGGGCAAGACCCCCAACCCGTGGATCGGCGGCCTGGGACTGCTCGCCTTCAACTCCCTCTACATCTACGTCGCCGCCCGCTCCTTCGTGAAGGAGAAGCGTCAGGCGGCCTCCACCCGGGTGGCGCTGGTCCTGATGGCCGCGATCACCTGCGGCCTCGCCGGCGGCTACGGCGGCAACTGGCTGCTGTTCTTCCCCTTGCTGGGCCTGGCGACGGGCGCCGCGCTGCGGGGCGAGCACCTGCGCTGGGCCGGCACGGCCGTCGCCGTGCTCGCCGGTGGGGTCTCCGCCCTCCGCGACGGCTGGTCCGGCCTCAACATCGCCTACGCCACCTGGATCTCCACCATGGTGACGGCCGCGATCCTCTCCCTCTCCGAAGCGGTGCGCGAACTGCGCGCCGCCCGCGAGGAACTGGCCCACCAGGCCGTCGAGAAGGAACGCCTGCGCTTCTCCCGGGACCTGCACGACCTGCTCGGCCACACCATGTCCGTGATCGTGGTGAAGTCGGAGGCCGCCCGCCGGCTGGCCCCGCGCGACCTGGACGCGGCGCTCGGGCAGATCACCGACATCGAGTCCGTGGGCCGGCAGGCGCTCACCGAGATCCGCGAGGCCGTGACCGGCTACCGCGAGGGCAGTCTCGGCACCGAACTGGACCGGGCCCGCTCGGTGCTGACCGCGGCCGGTGTCGAACCGGTGGTCACCCGCTCCGGCGCTCCCCTGGCCCCGCAGAGCGAGGCCCTGCTGGGCTGGGTGGTGCGCGAGGCGGTCACCAATGTCATACGGCACTCCGGTGCGACGCGTTGCGAGATCGGCGTGGTCGCCTCGGCCGAGCACGTCCGGCTCACCGTCTCCGACAACGGCGACGGCGAGCCCGCCGTGCCGGCCGCCACCGGCGTCGGCGGCACCGGTCTGACGGGGCTGACCGAACGCCTCGCGGCGGCCGGCGGCTCACTGACCGCCGGTACCGCGCCGCGCGGCGGCTTCACGGTCACGGCCGAACTCCCGGTGGAGACCGGCGGCTTGCTGGACCCCGAGCCGGCCACGGCACCCAGCGCGCGCTGACCACCCGGCTCACCTTGGAGTCTCATCCGTCGCCCGGGGTGGTGACGGGGTACAGCGTGCGCAGGCCCTCGTTCAACGCGTACGACAACGCCGAGCCGTGGGTCTGACCGGGGTACAGGCGGGAGGTGAGCTCCAGCGACGGGTAGTCGCGCAGGCGCAGCAGCTGTGCCATGCGGGTCATCGAGCCGACGATGTCGGCGGCGGCCACGTAGGGATCGATGAGCTCCGCCTCACCCGCGCCGAGGAACACCCTGGCCGCGAGGTCGTCGTGGATCTTGGCGTACTCGGCCTCCAGTGTGAACAGCAGGTCCTCACATCCACTGAGGGCCGGACTGGCGGCCAGGTAGCGGCCGAAGGACGTCGGCCGGGAGAGCAGGGCGTAGCCGACGAAGTGTCCACCACCGGAGAACCCCACGAGGCCGTGATCGTCGTCGCACCGGAACTCGGTCGCCAACCGCGGGCGCAACTCGTCGACCAGGAACGACAGCATCGCGTCGGCGCCGCCGCCACGCGTCGGCGTCTCACCGGCCAGTGCCTCCATCCGCGCACCGCCGAGCCCGGCGTTGACCCATCTCGGCCTCGCGTAGAAGTCGTGGGTCCGCCGCGCGCCGAACTCCGCCGGATCGCTCTCGTCGGGAGCCCCGACGCCGATCACGATGAGTTCGGCGACCTCCTGCACGGTGTGGAGCCAGTTCAGCAGGCCGACGACGAGCGGGAAGGTGAGGGACGCGTCCGTCACCCAGAGGACGGGGTAGGCGCCCTCACCGTGCTCGTACGACGGAGGAAGCGCGATGTGCACGTCGTGCGGCCAGGGCACATCGATGCCCTGCATCCGTCTGGTGGGCAGAACCTGATAGGTGTGCCGGGGCTGGGGCACGACCACCTCCTTGCCGAAAGCGGGATCGTTCGGACATTCCATCAAGGTTTCTTCACGTTCACGCTCCCCACGGAACCTATTCCAACCCGCCCCCGGCACGCCCGCGCCCTACCCTTGCCCCGTGGACGAGATGCCCCGGGACCGTCGCCCGGCGAAGAACGTGCGGGTGCTGCTCGCCGAGGACCAGGGGATGATGCGGGGCGCGCTCGCCTTACTGCTCGGCATGGAGCCGGACATGACCGTCGTCGCCCAGGTGGCCTCCGGCGACGCGATCGTGGACGCGGCCCTGACCCATCGTCCGGACGTGGCCCTGCTGGACATCGAACTGCCCGTCCGCAGCGGCCTGGACGCGGCGGCCGATCTGCGCGAGCAGGTACCGGACTGCCGGGTGCTGATACTCACCACCTTCGGACGCCCCGGCTATCTGCGCCGCGCCATGGAGGCCGGAGCCGCCGGTTTCCTCGTCAAGGATGGTCCCGTCGAGGAGTTGGCGGCCGCGATCCGCCGGGTGCTGACCGGCGAGACCGTGATCGACCCCGCGCTCGCCGCGGCCGCGCTCAGCGCCGGGCCCAATCCGCTGACCGCCCGCGAGTGCGACGTACTGAAGGCGTCCGTGGACGGCGCGACGGTCGCCGACATCGCCACCAAGCTGCATCTGTCCGAGTCCACGGTCCGCAACTACCTGTCCTCGGCCATCGGCAAGACGGGCACCCGCAACCGGATGGAGGCGATGCGGGAGGCCCGTCAGCAGGGCTGGCTGTGAGCTGTCGTCGCCGCCCGGTGCGGTGAGCCGTCAGCCGTTACGGCGCCAGTCCCGTCACCCGAGCGTCCTGGTAGGCCGTGCCCTTCGGTGCCAGGCACGCGAACCAGCGGTCCTGGGAGCCCTCCACCGTGCGGATGCCCTGCTTGAAGTCTCCGTTGGCACGCTGTCCCGCCACCCGGTGCAGGACCGTGCTCGTCCCGTCCTTCCAGAGGCAGGTGACCTCCTCGGCCGACTTCGCGATCCGGCCGATCACGAGCCGCAGCGGCTTGGATTCGGGCGCCAGTCCGATCGCACCCGCGTCCATGTCCGTGCTGACCTGGGCGGAGCCCTTGGAGAGCGAGTTCTCGATCGCCACCGCTTCGTCGCCCTGGTAGCTGCGCTGCACGAAGTACGTCGTCTTGCCCACCAGGTCGGCGGCCGTCCGCACCGACGCGGGCCACTCGCCCCTGTACCCGGCCATCGCGGTCAACTGGGTCTCCGCCTCCGCCTTGTTCCGCGGTGCGTCCCACACGTCGACGTAGACCTGCCAGCCCTTGCCGTCCTCCACCCCGCTCGCCAACTGCGTACGGTGCGGCTCGGTGAGGGAGACGTGCTCCGGCGGCCGCGTGACCGCCGGCGTCACCCGCGCCCCGTCCCCGCCCGGCAGCCCCGTCAGCGCCACCGCGCCCGTCGTCCCGGCGAGCGCCAGCGCCGCACCCGCGGCCACCGCCCAGCGCCGGGCCCGGCGCCGTCGGCCACCGCGGATCACCGCCTGGGTGGGGGCTATACCGATCTCGACCCCGTCCGCCGCGTCGGCCAGCAGGAGGGCGATGTCCGTGTCCGTCATGTCGTGGCTCGCTTCCCGCTCCGCGCCCATCAGTTCCGCCCCCCGCTCGGGTCAGTCAAAAGAGGCCGCTTCTCAAGACCGGGCCGCTCCTCAAGACCGGGCCGGGCCTCCATGAGGCCGGGCCGGGTCACCATGTCGGCCAGTCCCGGTATGGCACGGAGTTTCGCGAGCCCCTTGGCCGCGTTGCTCTTGACCGTGCCCACCGAGCAGCCCATCGCCTCGGCCGCCTGGGTCTCCGTCAGGTCCTCCCAGTACCGCAGGACCACCGCCTCGCGCTGCCGGGCCGGCAACTCGGCCAGCGCCTTCAGCAGAACACCCCGGTCGTCGGCCTGCGCCATGCGGTCACCGGTGTCGGCGACCTCGCGCACCAGCCCCGAGTCGTCCTTCGGCGCGAGGAACTCCCGCAGCCTTCTGCGGTGTTTGCGATTGTGCGCGTTGATCATCACGCGCCGTACGTACGCCTCCGGATCGTCCGCCGAACCGACCTTGCGCCAGGCCACATAGACCTGCTCGAACGTCGACTGGACCAGGTCCTCGGCGGCGTGTTGCTCCCCCGTGAGGAGAAATGCCGTCCGCAGCAGCCGCGGCCAGCGGCCGATGAAAAAGCTCTGGAACTCCATGTCCCGAGCTTCCTTGCGATCCCCCATGGGCACCTCCTAGACATACAAAGGAGTCCATGGGCGGCCCGAACCGTTGCCTCACCCCGCCGAACTCTTCGAACCCGCCGCCGTTCCCGCCGTTCCCGCCGTTCCCGCCGTTCCCGCTTTTCCCACCGCCGTCCTCCGCGGCAGCCACACCAGCATCAGCGCCACCCCGGCGAGCAGCACCCCCGCCCCCGTACGGAACACCAGCGCGTAGCCGTCCGTCAGCGCCCCCGGTGTCCCGCTGTCGCCGGTGCGCGCGGCGGCGATCGTCGACATCACCGCGAGCCCCAGTGAACCGCCCATCGTGCGCGAGGTGTTGATAAGCCCGGAGACCAGCCCGGCCTCCCCCGGCGCCGCCCCCGAGGTGGCGAGCGCGGCGAGCGGGGTCGCGGTCAGTCCGGCGCCCAGCATCATCAGGATCCCGGGGAACATGATCTCGGTCAGGTACGCGCCCCTCGGGGTCATCGCCGACTGCCAGGCGAAGCCCGCCACCGCGATCAGCGTCCCCAGCGCGGCCAGGTTCCGCGCGCCCAGCGCCAGCATGAACCGCGGCGCGAGCTTCGAGCCGAGCACGATCGCCAGGGAGCTCGGCACCAGCGCGAGCCCCGCCTCCAGCGGTGAGTAGCCGAGCACGTTCTGCGCATACAGCGTCATGAAGTACCACATGCAGAACATCGCGAACCCGGTCAGGAACATCGACGCGTTCGCCGACGACACGGCCCGTACCCGGAACAGCCCGAGCGGCATCAGCGGCGCCGTCGTACGCGCCTCGACAAGCAGGAACACCGCGATCAGGGCCAGTCCGGCGGCCAGCGGCAGCAGGGTCGCGGCGGCCGTCCAGCCCTTGGCCTCGGTCTGCGAGATGCCGTACGCGAGGGTCGCGAGACCGGCCGTGACCAGGACCGCGCCCGGCAGGTCCAGCCTGCGGCCGTCCCCGTTGCGGCTCTCCGCGAGCCATCGCAGGGAACCGGCCAGCACCACGGCCCCGACCGGCACGTTGATCAGCAGCACCCACCGCCACGACAGCCCGTCGACCAGCGCACCGCCGACCAGCCCGCCGGCGGCCCCGCCGCCCGCGCCGACCGCGCTCCAGGTCGCGATCGCCCGCATCCGCGCCGCCCCCTCCGGCACGGCGGAGGTGAGGATCGTCAGCGTCGAGGGCGCGAGCACCGCGGCCCCCAGCCCCTGCACGGCCCGCGCGATCAGCAGCTCGCCGCCCTGCTGCGCGAGCCCGCCGCCGAGCGAGGCCAGCGTGAACAGGCCGAGCCCGACCAGGAACATCCGCTTGCGCCCGTACAGATCCCCCGCACGCCCGCCGAGCAGCATGAACCCGGCGAAGGCGATCGCGTACGCGTTCACCACCCACTGCAGGCCCTGTGCGCTCAGCCCCAGGTCGGCGCGCATGGACGGCAACGCCACATTGACGACCGACACGTCCAGCACGACCAGGAACTGCCCGGCGCAGGCGAGGGCCACCACCAGCCAGGTGGGGGAGGCGGTACGGGTGGGGGTCCGGGTGACGTCAGCGGCTTCCAGCATGCCTGTCATGTTCCCAACCCGGTTACACCCCTTGCATCAGGATTTCGCCCCACCGCCCCTCGTCCGCCGGACCTAGGCCCTGCCCTGGCCAACCCGCGCATGGGTGGGTTGCCGTGGCCTACTCCCTCACGCCCCCGCCGCAGGCTCGACCGCGCGCAGCAGTGTCACCACCGCCGCCCCGCCCAGCCCGATGTTGTGCGCGAGCCCGATCCTCGCCCCCGGGACCTGCCTCTCCCCCGCCTCGCCCCTCACCTGCCAGACGAGTTCGGCCACTTGGGCGATGCCGGTCGCACCCAGCGGATGCCCCTTGGAGATCAGGCCGCCGGACGGGTTCACCACCCACCGACCGCCGTACGTGGTCGCCCCGGACTCGACGAGCTTGCCGGACTCCCCCTCCCCGCACATCCCGAGCGCCTCGTACGTCAGCAGCTCGTTGACGGAGAAGCAGTCGTGCAGTTCGACGACGTCCACGTCCTCGATGCCGAGCCCGGACCGCTCGTACACCTGCCGGGCCGCCTCCCGGGACATGGGCTGTCCGACGACATCGATGCAGGAGCCGGAGGCGAAGGACTCCTCGGTGTCGGTGGTCATGGCCTGCGCGACGATCTCGACGAGTCCGGTCAGCCCCCGCCTGTCCGCGAACCGTTCCGAGACCACCACGGCCGCGGCGGCCCCGTCCGATGTCGGCGAGCACTGCAGCTTGGTGAGCGGGCGGTGCACGGTACGGGCGGCGAGGATGTCGGCCACCTCGTACACGTCCCGGAACTGCGCGTTCGGGTTGTGCGCCGAGTGCCGGTGGTTCTTGGCGGCCACGGCGGCGAGCTGCGCCTCCGTCGTGCCGTACTTCTCCATGTGCTCGCGGGCCGCGTCGCCGAAGATCTGGGCGGTGGGCGGGGTCATCTCGAAGCCGTGCCGGGCGGCCATGATCCCGTAGTGCCGGGCGACGGGGGAGGTCGAGAAGTCTCCGCCGTCGGCTCCCCCGCCCAGCGCGCCCCTTTTCATCTTCTCGAAGCCCAGCGCCAGTACGCAGTCCGCCGATCCGCCCTCGACCAGCTGCCGGGCGAGCATCAGCGCGGTGGAGCCGGTCGCGCAGTTGTTGTTGAGGTTGTAGACCGGGACGCCCGTGAGACCCAGCTCATACGCGGCGCGCTGGCCGGCGGTGGAGGGCTGGAAGCAGTAGCCGACGGGAACCTGTTCCACCTCGTCGTACGAGATCCCCGCGTCCGCGAGCGCGGCCCCGCCCGCCTCCCGCACCATGTCCCAGTACTGCCAGTCACGGGTCTCGGGCTTCTCGAACTTGGTCATCCCGACCCCGGCCACATATGCCCTCATGGCGCGCGAGATTAGAACACGTTCCACTCGATGACCAGAGCTGACGACTGATCAGATTCCCATGATCCGGTCAAGAATTGATTAGAGGCCCGAAGCAACGGAATAGTTGCCCGTGCATACGAGGTTTACCGGGCACTTATCTTCACTGGAGGCCTCACCCCATGACCCACACGACGAACGACCAGCCCGCCCGGAGAGCGAGCGGGGCCGTGGTCCCCGTACTCGCCTTCGCGGGGATCGTTGTCGCGGTGATGCAGACCCTGCTCGTCCCGGTGATCAAGGACCTGCCGCAGCTGCTGGACACCGCGCCGAGCAACGCCACCTGGGTCCTGACCTCGACGCTGCTCTCCGGCGCCGTGGCCACCCCGATCATGGGCCGCCTCGGCGACCTGTACGGCAAGCGGCGCATGCTGATCCTCAGCATCGCCCTGATGGTGGTCGGCGCTCTGGTCAGCGCCTTCACCAGCACCCTGCTCCCGATGATCGTCGGCCGTACGCTCCAGGGCTTCGCGATGGGTGCCATCCCGCTCGGCATCGGCCTGATGCGCGACATGCTGCCCCGCGAGAAGCTCGGCTCGTCCATGGCGCTGATGAGCTCCTCGATCGGCGTCGGCGGCGGACTCGCCCTGCCGCTGGCCGCGCTGGTCGCCCAGCACGCCAACTGGCACGCCCTTTTCTACGGCGCCGCCGGCCTCGGCGTCCTCTCGATCGTCCTCACCCTCCTCGTCGTACCGGAGTCCCCGATGCGCGCCGAGGGCACGTTCGACGTCCTGGGGGCGATCGGCCTCTCGGCCGGCCTGGTCCTCTTCCTCCTGCCGATCACCAAGGGCAGCGACTGGGGCTGGACCTCCGGCACCACGCTCGGCATGTTCGCCGCGTCCGCGATCGTCCTCGTCCTGTGGGGCCTGTTCGAGCTGCGTTCCGCCGCGCCCCTCGTCGACCTGCGCACCACCGCCCGCCCGGCGGTCCTCTTCACCAACCTGGCCTCGATCATGGTCGGTGTCTCCTTCTACGTCGTCTCGCTCGTCCTTCCCCAGCTGCTCCAGCTCCCGAAGGCGACGGGCTACGGCCTCGGCCAGTCGATGGTCGTCGCGGGTCTGCTGGTCGCCCCGCTGGGCCTGACGATGATGCTCACGGCGCCGGTCTACGCCCGCCTCTCCGCCAAGTACGGCCCCAAGGTCACCCTGATCCTCGGCATGCTGATCATCGCCATCGGCTACGGCGCGGGGCTCGGCCTGATGAGCGCGGCCTGGCAGAGCCTGGTCATCTCGGTCGTCCTCGGCGCGGGCATCGGCCTCGCGTACTCCTCGCTCCCCGCGCTGATCGTGGGCGCGGTCCCGGCCTCCGAGACGGGCGCGGCGAACGGCCTCAACACCCTGATGCGCTCCATCGGTACGTCCGTGTCGAGCGCCGTCATCGGGATGGTGCTGGCCAACACCGCGAAGAACGTCGGCGGGGTCGAGATACCGACCATGCACGGCTTCCGGGTGTCCTTCCTGATCGCGACGGGTGCGGTGGCGGTCGGCCTGCTGATGGCCCTGTTCCTGCCGAAGCCGAACCGGGCGCCGCAGTTGCGGGCCTCCAGCGAGGAAGAGGCCTCGCTGGAGCGGGCCGAGGAGGCGCTGCGGGGGTTCCGCGGACGGGTCCTGGACGCCGAGGGTGCGCCGGTGGCTCGGGCCAAGGTGACGCTGATCGACCGGCGGGGGCGGCAGGCGGGGGCCGCGGTCTCCGACGAGAACGGGAGTTATGAGCTCGCGGTACCGGCGGAGGGTACGTATGTGCTGGCCGCGCGGGCGTTTGGGCACGGGCCGCTTGCGTCTGCCGCGTCGCATTCGGGGGAGGAACGTGCGGTGGATCTGGATCTTTCGCTGCCTGGGGAGAGTGTGACCGCGTAGCGCTCCGCGCGGGTGCCGGGAAAGGCTGGATGGCGGCTGATGCGCCGTCGTGGCTGGTCGCGCAGTTCCCCGCGCCCCTTAAAGCCTTGCCGGCACCCCCTGTCGAAATGTCGGCCGGGGGTGCGGCAGCATGGGCCCCCCGGACGCCCGTACTGACTCGGAGGGGACCCCATGACCTCGGCACCCAAGCCGGAGATTCTTGCCGCCTTTGAAGCGGCCAAGGGGTTCATGCCCGTGGGGGAAGGGCTGGCGCTTTACGCGGCTGCCGTCGAGGCGGGGTCCCTTGGGCTTCCGCTGCTGGAAGTGGGCACCTACTGCGGCCGGTCCACCGTCCTCCTCGCCGACGCGGCCCGGCAGGCCGGGGTGGTGGCGTTGACCGTGGACCATCACCGCGGCAGCGAGGAGCAGCAGCCCGGGTGGGAGTACCACGACCCGGAGACCGTCGACCCGGAGATCGGGCTGATGGACACGCTGCCGACGTTCCGGCGGACGCTGTACCGGGCCGGGCTGGAGGAGCATGTCGTGGCGCTGGTGGGGCGGTCGCCGCAGATCGCGCAGTTCTGGGGCACTCCCCTGGGGTTCGTCTTCATCGACGGGGGTCACACCGACGAGCACGCCACCGCCGACTACGAGGGCTGGGCCCCGCATGTCGCCGAGGGCGGGCTGCTCCTCATCCACGACGTCTTCCCGGACCCCGAGGACGAGTTCACCGGGCAGGCCCCCTACCGCGTCTACCTCCGGGCCCTGGAGTCCGGCGCCTTCACGGAGGTGTCGGCGACGGACTCGTTGCGCGTCCTGCGGCGGACGGGGACGGGGATCTGAGCGCGGCTCAGGGCGGACTCAGAACAGGCGGTCCACAGCCGCCCGGTACGCCGCGGCCCGGGCCGGTGGCACGTAGCGGGAGACCCGGACGAGGACCCGGCCGTGCACACAGTCGTACTCGGCGAGGGCCGGCGTCGACCGTGTGACCCCCCGGATGCGGTCCGCCCGCGCCTTGGCGGCCGCCGGCTCGGTGAACACCTCGACGGCCCCGCCTCGTTCGACGTCGCCAGGAGCGGCTCCGGTGACGGCGTTCGCGGGGACGAAGCTGTCGGAGAAGGTGACCTTGGACGTGTACTCGTCGGGGCGGCCGAGAAGCTGGTCCGGGTCGTTCGCGGCGGTGACGGTGCCGGTCATGGTCGCCGTCCGTACCACGCGGGATATCTGCTCGAACGCCGCGCGCGCCGTCAGGGTGGCCGATGTCCCGGCGGGCTGACGGGCGTCGGCCGTGGTGGTGTGCGTGGCTTGGCTTCCGCAGGCGGTCAGTGTGACGGCCGCGAGGAGTCCGGCAGTGGTGGTACGGGTTCTGTGCATGCGCCGATGCTGGCTCCCGCCGGCCCGCGGTACGTCCGTGTAGCGGAGCTGTGACGCTGTGTTCCCTTTCTCCCGCGGTCGTTCGGACGCGACGCACCCTGTGGACGCCCTGGCCGCCCGCTAGGGTGGCAGGCGTGTCGTACGTAGGACCGGACTTCGATCCACCCCAGCCCCGCCGTCCCCGCCGCGGCCCCCTCACCGTCGCGCTCGCCGCGCTCGTGCCGGGGGCGTTGCTCGGGTGGCTCGTGTACGAGGCCGTGGGCGGGTCGGGCGACGACGGCAAGGGCTCGGACCAGGCGACGGTACGGTCGTCCACGGCGGGTACGTCCCCCAGTGTCGCCGCTTCCTCACCCAGCGACGACGCCAAGCAGCCGGACAGCCCCAAGCCGACCCTGGCCTCCCCCACTTCCTCCGCGCCCGCCGCCTCAGCGCCCGCCGCCTCCGGTTCCCTCAGGGGCAAGGTCATCGTGATCGACCCGGGCCACAATCCCGGCAACTTCCAGCACACGGCCGAGATCAACCGCAAGGTGAACATCGGGACGAACTACAAGGAGTGCGACACCACGGGCACGTCCACCAACGCGGGCTACACGGAAGCCCAGTTCACGCTGGACGTCTCGCACCGGCTGAAGGCGCTGCTGGAGAAGCAGGGCGCGACCGTGAAGCTGACCCACGACAACGGCTCCCCGTCCTGGGGCCCTTGCGTCGACCAGCGCGCCCGCATCGGCAACGACGCCCACGCCGACGCGGCGATCTCCATCCACGCGGACGGCGCGGCGGCCGGTGACCGCGGCTTCCACGTCATCCTGCCGGGCATCGTGCACGCGGGCGCCGCCGACACCCGCGCCATCGTCGCCCCCTCCGCCGACCTCGGCGAGCGCGTCGCGGGCAACTTCGTACGCGTCACGGGCGAACCGCCGTCCAACTACATCGGCGACGGCACCGGTCTCGTCACGCGTAAGGACCTCGGCGGTCTCAATCTGTCAACGGTTCCCAAGGTGTTCATCGAGTGCGGCAACATGCGCGATAGCAAGGACGCGGCACTCCTCACCAGCGCCACCTGGCGGCAGAAGGCCGCACAGGGAATCTCTGAGGGAATCGTGAGTTTCCTGCGCGGTTAGCGGCGGGCGGGCTGGTCCCGGCAGACACCCTGGTCGGGGGGACGATAGTGTCTACCGACGACGAGACGACTGATCCGAAGGACCTGAAGTGAATATCCGCTCCCTCACTCGAGGCGACGGCGTGGTGATCGGGGCAGCGGTGTTGCTGTTCATCGCGTCGTTCCTCAAGTTCTACTCCGTCGACGCCATCAGCGGTTATGACGCGAACGCGTGGGACGACCTCGGTACCGGCCTCGGCCTCTACATGGGCGGCGTGATCGGTGCCGCCCTGATCGTCGTCAACCGCGCACTGCCGCAGCCGCGCAAGGTCGTCGGACTGGACCTCGGCACGGTGGGCACGGCGTTCACGGTCCTCGTCGCATGGGCCCTGTTCTGGACGCTGGTGGACATCCCCACCGGGGGCAGCGCCGCCGCCGGCCTCATCCTCGGCTTCATCGCCGCGCTCGTCCTCGCCGGCGCCGCCATCGCCACCCCCCTCGTCCCCGCCCTGCAGGCCGCTCTCGTCCCGGCGCCCAAGCCGCAGGTGACGCAGCAGCCCTACGGGGCTCAGCCGCCCGGGGGCTACGGATACCCCGGCGGCCAGCAGGCTCAGTACGGCGGGCAGCCGCAGACGGGACAGCCCTATGGGGCCGCCGCTCAGCCGCAGCCGGCGCAGGCGCAGCCGCCGACCGGGGAGTTCTCGCCGTTCTGGTTCGCCGTTCCGGTGCCGCGGCCGCTGTTCGCGGAGGACGGTTCGCCCACGCCGATCGCCGAACTCGCCCCGGGTACCTGGTACCTGGCCGTCGAGCAGCGCGGTCCGGCTCTGGTCGCGCAGACGCAGGACGGGCGGCGCGGCGTGCTGCAGGACACCTCCGGGATTCAGCGCGGCTGAGCCGCCTCGACGTCGTTCACGGCCTCTCGCCCTTCCGGGCGGGGGGCCGTTGTCGTACAGTCGCAGCCGCCGGTCCCGAAACTGACGGACCGTCAGATGGGAGGCGTCATGCGACTCGGGGTCGCTCTCGGTTACTGGGGCCGTGGTCCCTCCGCCGATCATGTGCCGCTGGCCCAGGAGGCCGAGCGGCTCGGGTACGACTCGGTGTGGACCGCCGAGTCGTGGGGGTCGGACGTCTTCACGCCGCTGACCTGGATCGCCGCTCAGACGTCAAGGATCAGGCTGGGGACGGCCGTTGCGCAGATGGCGGCCCGCTCGCCGACCACCACCGCGATGCACGCCCTCACCCTCGACCATCTCTCCGGCGGCCGGGTCATGCTGGGGCTCGGGCTGTCGGGGCCGCAGGTGGTGGAGGGGTGGTACGGGCGGCCGTTCCCGAAGTCGCCGCTGACCGCGACCCGGGAGTACGTGGACGTCGTACGGCAGGTGTTGCGCCGGGAGGGGCCGGTGGCGCTGGACGGGCGGTTCCACTCGCATCCGTACCGGGGGGAGGACGGGACCGGGCTGGGCAAGGCGCTGAAGCCGATCACGCATCCGCTGCGGGCCGATCTGCCGATTCTGCTCGGGGCGGAGGGGCCGAAGAACGTCGCGCAGACGACGCGGATCGCCGACGGGTGGCTGCCGCTGTACTGGTCGCCGACCCGTCCCGAGGTGTACGAGGCCTCGCTCGCCGACGCTCCGGAGGGGTTCCTCATCGCGCCCATGGCTCAGGTCCGCGTCTGTGACGACGTGCGCGAAGGGCTGCTGCCGGTGAAGACCATGCTCGGCTTCTACATCGGCGGGATGGGGCACGCGGCCCGGAACTTCCACGCCGATCTGATGGCGCGGATGGGGTACGAGGAGGAGGCGCGCCGGATTCAGGAGCTGTTCCTGACCGGGCGGCGCGAGGAGGCCGTGCTCGCCGTGCCGGACGCCTTCGCCGACGAGATCTCGCTGGTCGGCCCACGGGAACGCATCGCCGAGCGGCTGGAGTTGTGGCGCAAGGGCCCGGTGACGGACCTCCTCGCCCTGGCTCCGGACCCGCATACACTGCGGGTACTGGCGGAGCTGAACTCCTAGGGCTGCCGCGTACGAAATCAGCCGGGTTTCATTCAGAAACCGGCGGCAATCCGCAAGGTATGTCTCGATACAGCAGCGGCAATCGAGCCGGGGCGGTCATAGCGATCGTCGCCGACATCATGGCCCTCATCCTGGGCCTGTGGATTCTCATGTACCTGCTGGACGCCAACCGCGCCAACGACCTGGTGCAGTTCGTCCACAACGCGGCCAACTGGCTGGCCGGCTGGTCCCGCGACCTCTTCACCTTCGACAAGGCCTGGGCCCGCGTCATCGCAGGCTACGGCCTCGCAGCAGTCGTCTACCTCTTCGTCGGCCACGCCATCGCAGGCCGCATGCAGCGCCACTGACACGCACGCCGAACGGCCACACACCGGCCCCCGCCCCACCCCCGCACCAGTCCGTCACGCGACCCGGGGGCCTGGGGGGCACCCCCAGACAACACAGCACCTTCGACAAGGCCCGGGCCCGCGTCATCGCAGGCTACGGCCCGGCAGCAGTCGTCCACCTCTTCGTCGGCCACGCCATCGCAGGCCGCATGCAGCGCCACTGACGGCTCGACGGAGGGCAGCGCCGCTGAGGGATCGGCGGATGCAGCGGCGCTGAGGAACCCCCGTCACGCCCTCAGTCGCAGCAGTCCGTTTCCAAGCCCCTCGGCAGGTGGTCGCCGCCGAAGACCGCGCATGTGGCCTCGTGGCCGCCGAGGGCGGCGACGGCCAGGAGGAGGGAGCCGGCCGTCCAGGTGGTCAGTTCCTGGGGCCAGATGGCCTTGTCCTCGAAGACGTAGCCGGTCCAGTACAGGCCGCTCTCCGCGTCCCGCAGGTGCTGGATGGACTGGAGCACGTCCAGCGCCCGGTCGGACTCGCCCATCGCCCAGAGGGTGAGGGCGAGTTCGGCCGACTCGCCGCCCGTGACCCACGGGTTGGGGACGACGCAGCGCACCCCGAGACCGGGCACGACGAAGCGCTCCCAGCCTTCCTCGATACGGGACTTGGCCTCGCTGCCGGTCAACGCGCCGCCCAGCACGGGGTAGTACCAGTCCATCGAGTAGCGGTCCTTGTCGAGGAACCGCTCCGGGTGCCGGCGTATCGCGTGCCGCAGCGCGCCCACCGCCAACTCCCAGTCGGGCTGCGGCTCTTCACGCTGCTCGGCGATGGCGAGCGCGCAGCGCAGGGCGTGGTGGACGGAGGAGGAGCCGGTGAGGAGGGCGTCCGTGGTGGACGTGCCGTCGTCCTCGCCCTTCCAGCCGATCTGTCCGCCGGGCTGCTGGAGCCGGAGGACGTACTCGATCGCGGCGTAGACGGCGGGCCACATGCGGTCGAGGAAGGTGTCGTCGCCGGTGGAGAGGTAGTGGTGCCAGACACCGACGGCGATGTAGGCGACGAAGTTGGTCTCGCGGCCGCGGTCGGTGACGTCGCTGAAGTCGCCGTCGGCGTAGGCCGCGTACCAGGAGCCGTCCTCGTTCTGGTGCCGGGCGAGCCACTCGTAGGCCCGCTCGGCGGCCTCGTGCTCACCGGCGGCATCCAGCGCCATCGCGGCCTCGGTGTGGTCCCAGGGGTCCAGATGGTGACCCCGGAACCAGGGGATCGCGCCGTCCTCCCGCTGCTGGGCGAGGATGCCGGCGACGGTCGCGGCGGCCTGCCCGGCGGTGAGGACCCCGGGCAGGACGAGGTGTTCTGTCCGGGGGGTGGTCACTTGGCGTCCACCGCCGGAAGGTGCGGCTTGGTCGCGTAAGCCACGAAGCTCTTGCCTATGAGCGGGTTCAGCGCCTGCTCGGCGACCCGCGTGGCCAGGGGTTTCTTCATGATGTCCCAGACCAGCAGCTTGTGGTACGCCTGCACGGGCAGCGCCTTGTCGTTGTCGACGCCGAACGCGCACTTGAGCCACCAGTAGGGGCTGTGCAGGGCGTGCGCGTGGTGGGTGCCGTACGGCTCGAGCCCCGCTTCCCTGATTTTCGCGAGCAGTTCGTCCGCCTTGTAGATGCGGATGTGGCCGCCCTCGACCTCGTGGTAGGCGTCGGACAGGGCCCAGCAGACCTTCTCGGGGCCGTAGCGCGGGACGGTGATCGCGATGCGCCCGCCGGGCTTCAACACCCGTACCATCTCGGCGAGTACGCCCTTGTCGTCCGGGATGTGCTCCATGACCTCGGAGATGATCACGACGTCGAAGGACTCGTCGGGGAAGGGCAGGGCGAGGGCGTCGCCCTCCATGGCGGTGGCGGTGGCTCCGGCGGGGGCCTCCCCGGCCTCCTTCATCGCCGCGAACCACTTGGCGACCTCGCGGATCTCCTCACCGTTCTGGTCGAGGGCCACGACCTGGGCGCCGCGCCGGTAGCACTCGAAGGCGTGCCGGCCGGCCCCGCAGCCGAGGTCCAGGACGCGGTCGCCCGGGGCGAGCGGGAACCGGGAGAAGTCGACGGTCAGCACGTGGCCCTGCTTTCGGAGTCTGCGTGGGGTTCGAGGGTGGGGGTGGTCTCCGTCGCGGCCGCTGGTTTCGCCGCGACTGGTGGTACGGACGCGGCCGTGCTCGCCGGGGGTTGAGCGGCGGACCTCGCCCCGGCCTTCGCGCCGCGCGCCCCGGCGATGGCGGCACGGTAGTGGGCCACGGTGCCCTCGGCGGCCTTGGCCCAGGTGAACCGCGCCAGTACCCGCTCACGTCCGGCCCGGCCCAGCCGTACGCGCAGTTCGGCGTCGCCCAGCAGCCGGCTCAGCGCGGTAGCGAGCGCCCCCGGGTCCCCGGGCGGCACCGCGAGGCAGGTCTCGCCGTCGCGGCCGGCGACCTCGGGGATGGCGCCGCCGGTCGTGGCGACGAGCGGCGTGCCGGTCGCCATGGCTTCGGCGGCGGGCAGCGAGAAGCCCTCGTAGAGCGAGGGCACGCAGGCGACCTGGGCCGAGCGGACGAGGTCGACCAGTTCGGCGTCGGAGATGCCCTTGACGAACTCGACGGCGCCCTCGAGGCCGTAGCGCTCCATCGCCTGCGCGACGGGGCCCTCGGCGGGCCGTGTGCCGACGACGACGAGGTGGGCCTCGGGGTGCTCGGTGCGGACCTTGGCGAGCGCCTCGACGAGGAAGACGAGCCCCTTGAGCGGCACGTCCGCGCTGGACGTCGTCACGATGCGCCCCGGGACGACCGGGACCGACGCGTCGGGCGAGAAGAGGTCGGTGTCGGCGCCGATGTGGACCACGTGCATACGGTCGTCCCGTACGCCGAGTTGGTCGACGATCTCCTGGCGGGAGGTGCCGGAGACAGTGAGCACGGAGGGCAGCCGGCGGGCGACACGCTTCTGCATGCGGGTGAAGGCGTACCAGCGCCGCTTGGACAGACGCTGCTGCCAGGTCTCGGCGGCGTCCAGCTCCAACTGCCGGTCGACGGTGATGGGGTGGTGGATGGTGGTGACGAGTGGCGCGCCGATGTCCCCCAACAGGCCGTAGCCGAGGGTCTGGTTGTCGTGCACGACGTCGAACTCGCCGCGCCGGGCGCGCAGATGGCGGCGGGCGCGCAGGGAGAACGTCAGCGGCTCGGGGAAGCCGCCGGTCCACATGGTGGCGACCTCCAGCGCGTCGATCCAGTCGCGGTACTCGTCGCGCTTCGGGGTGCGGAAGGGGTCGGGCGAGCGGTAGAGGTCCAGGCTCGGCAGCTCGGTCAGGGACAGGCCGTCGTAGCCCTCGTCGAGGACGGGATAGGGCTGGGAGCCGATGACCTCGACGCGGTGGCCGAGGCGGGCCAGTTCGCGTGAGAGATGGCGGACGTAGACACCCTGGCCGCCGCAGAACGGGTTCCCTTTATAGGTGAGGAGCGCGATGTGGAGCGGTCGCTCGCCGTCGGCGGCGGGATCCTCCTGGCGGCCCGCCTGACTGGCCTCAGCGGTCACTCTGGGCCCCCTTCTGCATGCATTGTCCCGCGAGATTACGCCGGGACGCTAATCTAGAACAAGTTTCAGACTTGATCGTCCAGGAGGCTCTGAATCTACCGGGCGGTAGGGGAGCTGTGAGCAGTGGATCAGGTGATTCGCGCCACGACGCACGCCCTGCCATGCTCGGTGCGATCACCAGCCCTCACCGAGTGTCACGGAACGGGATCCATGCCTGTGGAAGCCAAGCTCGAAGCCACCGGGCGCCCAGCCTCCCCGCCCCTCACGGAGCGGCAGGAGGCGCGCCGTCGCCGCATCCTGCACGCGAGTGCGCAGTTGGCCAGCCGGGGCGGTTTCGACGCGGTGCAGATGCGGGAGGTCGCCGAGTCCTCGCAGGTGGCGCTGGGCACGCTGTACCGCTACTTCCCGTCCAAGGTGCATCTGCTGGTCGCCACGATGCAGGACCAGTTGGAGCACATGCACGGCACGCTCCGCAAGAAGCCCCCGCAGGGCGAGACGGCGGCGGAGCGGGTCGCGGAGACCCTGATGCGGGCCTTCCGCGCCCTGCAGCGGGAGCCGCATCTGGCCGACGCGATGGTCCGCGCCCTGACCTTCGCCGACCGCAGCGTCAGCCCGGAGGTCGACCAGGTCTCCCGTCAGACCACGGTGATCATCCTCGACGCGATGGGCCAGGACAACCCGACCCCCGAGCAGCTCTCCGCGGTCCGCGTCATCGAACACACCTGGCACTCGGCCCTGATCACCTGGCTCTCGGGCCGCGCCTCCATCGCCCAGGTGAAGATCGACATCGAAACGGTATGCCGCCTGATCGACCTGACGGCTCCCCAGAACAAGCCCTGACCTCCATCCGCCCATTCTCCAACGGGAATTGTGGCTCTCCCCCGCCCCCCGCAGGATCGACTCCGAAGCGAACGGCCGTCGAGGAGGCATGATGAAGGACATCGATCCGCAGGATCTTGCCCGGCGTCACATGAGGTGGTGGGCGGCGGCCTGGATCAGGACCGACTACATGGTCCCGGGCGCCTGAGCGGCGGCCAGTCGCAGCGCCTCGGCCGTCGCCGGGTCGGCCGGCAGGAACGCCTCCAGCTTCAGCTCGGAGAGGGTGATGTCGACGGCGGTGGCGAAGGTCGTCACGGTCGTCATCAGGTGCAGATCGCCGTGCGAGGAGGACACAAGCAGCGGTACCGCGAACCCGAGCTGTCCGGCTGAGGGCTCCAACTCAAGCACGTATTCCGTGAGTTCGGCACGCAGGTCCGGCAGATGGTCCAGGCGCACCAGGATGTGCCGTGCCCATTCGGCGAGGTTGCGGATGCGCGGAGCCACTCCGTCGGGGTGCAACGCGAGACGGTAGACGTTGGCTCCCGGGCCCAGCAGCTCGGGGGCCGCGCCTTCCGTGATCACAGCGAAGGCGCGGTTGGCGGCGATCAGGTCACCCCGCCCGTCCACCACCAGCGCCGGATACGGCTCGTGCGCGCGCAGGATGTGCTCGATCGCAGTGCGCGCGGGCGCCAGCACGGGGTCGTCCAGCGAACTCTCGGGATACGCGGGCGCGTAACCGGCGGCCAGCAGCAGCTCGTTGCGCTCTCGCAGCGGCAGCTCCAGCGACTCGGCCAGCCGCACGACCATGTTCCGCCCCGGCACCGATCTGCCGGACTCGATGAAGCTGAGGTGCCGCTGGGTGGTTCCCGCCCGCAGCGCCAGGTCGAGCTGGCTGATACGACGGCGGGTACGGCGTTCGCGCAGGGCGCTGGGGAAGTCCACGGCCCCGTTCTACCTGCGGCGCAGGGCGCCGGACCATTCCCCGCAGGGAATTGTCGCCGTGTCCCACCGGTCGCGAGCATCGACGGCATGGACATCGGCGTACTGCTACCGACCGGAACCGCACAGTGGGGCCCGGCCGACGACCCGCGCGAGCTGATCGCCTTCGGCCGCCGGGCCGAGGCCGCGGGATTCTCCTCGCTCTTCGTCAACGACTCCCTGGTCAGTCCACGCGTGGAGGCCCTGACGATGCTGGCCGCGCTCGCCCCGGTGACCGGGACGGTGAGCCTGGGCACGGCCGCCCTGCTGCCCTTCCTGCGCCGCCCGGTGCAGACGGCCCAGTCCCTGGCCTCGGTCGACCTGCTGTCCGGCGGCCGGCTCGTGGTGACCGTCGGCGCGGGCTTCCCCGGCCGCTTCGGGCGCCCCCTCTACGCCCTGTCCGAGGTGCCGTGGCCGCGCCGTTTCACCCGCCTCGACGAGACCGTCGCCCTGTGGCGGGCCGTGTGGGACGGCGCGGGCTCCTTCCACGGCGACCTGCTCCACTTCCCCGAGCTCCCGCCCGCGACCAGACCGTCACGGCCCGGCGGCCCACCCATCTGGCTCGGCGGCGCGACGCCCGCCGCCCTCGCCCGCACGGGCCGGATGTACGACGGCTGGCTGCCCTACCCACCCGACCCCGCCGACTACGCCTCCGGTCTCCGGGCGGTCCGCGATGCGGCGGCCGACGCGGGTCGCGCGGCCCAGGCCATCACCCCCGCCCTCTTCATCACGGTCCGCGTCGACGACGACGCCCCAGCCGGACACCGAGCCCTGGACGCCTACGCCCGGACCGTGTACGGCATGCCGCTCGAGGAACTCCGGAAGATCCAGGCCCTCGTCACGGGACCCACGGACCACGTCCTCCAGCACCTGGAACGGTACGTCGCCGCCGGCGCCCGGCACCTCGTCGTCCGCCTCGCCGCGCTGGACCTGCGCTCCCAGCACGAACAGCTGGAACGGCTCGCGACTCTCCTCCCCGCCGTACAGGCGGCGGCAGCTCCCATGACACCGACGTGAGGGCGCCGGCGGGTTCGGCGCCGTAGTCGTGGTCGACGAACAGGATGAGCAGGGCCGTCTGGTCCTCCGCGGCGGCCTCGGCAACCGTAACCTCCAGGGTGGGCAGGTCGGAGGGCTCGAAGAGCAGCAGCTCGTCGAAGACGGGGCAGGTGACGCCGTCGACGATCCGCTCCCCCTTCGGCTCGCCGTCGTGCACCACGATCTCGCGGCCGCCCCGCTGTCGAGCCGTACGCACGCGTTGCCGAAGCGCCCGAAGATCTCGCCCTCCCCGTCCGGGAGTCCGGGGTACGCCTTCGCCCAGTTCCGCAGGAACTTGGGCGAGCGCGGCGTCGTAGCACCACACCGCGCCCGGCCTCACGTCCGGGAAGTGCGAGCACCAGCCTCACAGGCGCCTGTTACTCGTCCTCCGGTGGGAACACCGCCTCCCCGCTGCCCAGTAGCGTGATCACGATCGCCTCCACGGGGCAGTTCTCGGCGGCGTCCAGGATGCGTTCGTTGGCGTCGGTCTCCGGGTCGACCGGGTGGGACTGCATGGCGGAGTCGAGGCGGAACGCGCCCGTCGCGCGGTGGACGCACTGGGCCGAGCCGATGCAGACGGAGCGGTCGACCTCGACGTGCCAGCGGTCGCCCATGGCGGCTCAGCCCTCCCAGCCGGCCGGGAGATGGATCATCTTGTGTTCGAGGTACTCGCCGTAGCCCTCGGGCCCGAACTCCCGCCCCAGACCGGAGTTCTTGTAGCCGCCGAAGGGGCCGAGCATGTCCAGGCTGAAGGTGTTCACGGAGTACGTGCCCGTACGGACCTGCTTCGCGACCTCGATCCCGTGCGCCACGTCCGCCGTCCACACGCTGCCGCTCAGCCCGTAGTCGGAGTCGTTGGCGATCTTCAGGGCCTCCGACTCGTCGCCGTACGGCAGCAGGCAGATCACCGGGCCGAAGATCTCCTCCCGGGCGATCCGCATGGAGTTGTCGACGTCGCCGAACAACGTGGGCTCGACGTACCAGCCCTTGTCGAGACCCGGTGGACGCCCCCCGCCGGTGAGGATCTTCGCGCCCTCTTCCTGCCCGATGCGGATGTAGTCGAGATTGCGCTGCTGCTGGCGCCGGGCCACCAGGGGGCCGACCTGGGTCGCCGGGTCCAGCGGGTCGCCGACCACCAGCGCGCTCGCCGCCGCGGAGAAGGCCTCGGCGAACTCGTCGTAGCGGGAGCGCGGCAGCAGGATGCGGGTCTGGGCCACGCAGGCCTGGCCGTTGTTCATCCAGGCCGCCGGGACGACGCCGGCCACGGTGGTCGCCACATCCGCGTCCGGCAGGACGACGGCGGCCGACTTGCCGCCCAACTCCAGCGTCACCCGGGTGAGATGGCGGGAGGCGACCTCCATCACGCGCTTGCCCGCGGCCACCGACCCGGTGAAGGCGACCTTGTCGATGTCCGGGTGCCCGACGAGGTACTCGCTGACCTCACGGTCCGCGGGCAGGATGGACAGGACGCCCTCCGGCAGCCCGGCCGCGCGGGTGATGTCGGCCAGGATGTACGCGTCCAGCGGCGACTCCGGCGAGGGCTTCAGAATCACCGTGCAGCCGGTCAGCAGCGCGGGCGCGAGTTTGGCGGCGGCGACGAACTGCGGCACGTTCCAGGGCACGACGGCGGCGACGACCCCGACCGGCTCCCGCCGCACGAGGATCTTCCCGAGGACACCGTCCCGCTTCTCCTCGTACGTGAAGTTCCGGGCGACCGTGATCGCCGCGTCCCAGACCATCATCGCGCCGAGCGCCTGGGCGAGGACGCTCCAGGAGTACGGCGACCCGTTCTCGGAGGAGATCACCCGGGCGAGCTCCTCGTGACGGACGGCGATCGCGTCCTTGATCCGGCTGACGACCTCGATCCGCTCGTCCAACGACATCCGTGGCCAGGGCCCCTCGTCGAAGGCCCGCCGCGCCACGGCGACGGCCCGGTCGACGTCCTCCCGAGAGGCGTGCGGCACCCGCCCGATGACCTCCTCGGTATGCGGCGAGATCACCTCGATGACGTCCCCGCCCAGGGGATCGGTCAGTTCGCCGCCGATGAACAGCTGTCCGTGTTCCACGAGCTCGGCCATCGCCACTGCCCTCGTTTCTGACGGTGTTTCAGAAACTGATACCAGTTCCACTTCAACTAGGCCAGACCTCCTTCGCAGGGTCATGGGCGTTGCCGCGCTTCGGGTCATTGTGAAACGGGTTCTAGTTATAGTGGGCGGTGGCCGTGGAGCGGAGGGTGGATGGTGGAGACGTTCGATCATGGTGGGGGTGTGCGGTCCGTTCGGGTGCCCATCCCGGACAATCCCCTCGGCCACACGCTGGTCTATGTCGTCGACACCGACCGGGGGCCCGTGCTGGTGGACACCGGCTGGGACGATCCCGCGTCATGGGACACGCTTGTTCAGGGGCTCGTCGGCTGCGGGACGGCGGTCGAGGACATCCACGGGGTCGTGATCACCCATCACCACCCCGATCACCACGGACTGTCGGGCAAGGTACGGGAAGCCTCCGGCGCCTGGGTCGCGATGCACGCGGCCGACACCGCGATCGTGCGGCGCACCCGGGAGACCCAGCCCGGACGGTGGTTCTCGTACATGTCCGCCAAGTTGACGGCGGCCGGGGCGCCGGAGGAGCACGTGGCGCCGCTGCGCACGCCCCGACCCCGCACCACCCTGCCCGGTTTCTCACCCGCCCTGCCCGACCGGGAGATCGTGCCCGGCGAACTGCTCGACCTGCCCGGCCGGCGCCTGCGCGCGATCTGGACACCGGGCCACACGCCGGGGCATGTGTGCCTGCATCTGGAGGAGGAGCACCCAGCCCAACTCCCAGGCATGGGACGGCTGTTCTCCGGGGACCACCTGCTCCCGGAGATCACCCCGCACATCGGCCTGTACGAGGACCCCGACGACGCCACGATCACCGACCCGCTCGGCGACTACCTCGACTCCCTGGAGCGTGTCGGCCGGCTGGCCCCCGCCGAGGTGCTCCCCGCCCACCAGTACGTGTTCACCGACGCGGCAGCCCGCGTACGGCAGTTGCTCGACCACCATGAGGAACGGCTCACCGACCTGCGCTCCCTCCTCGTCGAACCCCTCACGCCCTGGCAGCTGGCCGAGCGGATGGAGTGGAACCGCCCCTGGGACCAAATCCCCTACGGATCACGGAACATCGCGGTCTCGGAGGCCGAGGCACACCTGCGACGACTGGTGAAGCTGGGGCGGGCCGAGGCGGTGACGGGGAGCGATCCGGTGACGTACGTGGCCGTCTGAGGCCGCTTCCTGTGCTACCACGTCCGTATGGATCATCTTCTCGCCGAACGCGCCTGTGAACGTCTGATCCTCGACTTCGTCCACCGACTCGACCTCGGTGAACCCGCCTCCGTGGCCGAGCTGTTCACCGAGGACGGGGTGTGGGAGTGGCCCCCACCCGGGGACGGACGCCGGTCGGAAGGGCGGGAGGCACTGCGGGCGTACTTCGGCGCGCGTCCCTCGGACAAGCTCTCACGGCGGATCATGTCCAACATCCGCGTCACGGTGACGTCCGAGGACACGGCCGAGGCGACGTCGTACTTCACCACGTACCGGATCGAGGGCTGGGACGGCGCCATGGTGCCGGCCGGCGCACCCGTGCAGGTCGGTCACTACGAGGACACCTTCCGGCGCGTCGACGGGCGGTGGCTGCTCGCCTCCCGGACGTTGCGGCTGCCGTTCGGCGGGCCCACGCCTCGGCAGGGGCGGGGCGCTCTCGAAGCGGTGCGTACCGACCGGACGCCGTTCGTGCGGTTCGCGGACGGCAGCGAACCGCCGCTGTCGCAGGGGGTGCGTGTCGGGCCGTTCCTCTTCACCTCCGGGCAGGGGCCGTTGGACCCGGTGACCGGGGAGATGCCGGCGGACTTCGGCGCGCAGGTGCGGCAGGTGCTCGCCAACGTCGAGGCCGTCGTCGCGGCGGGGGGCGGCGACCGTACGTCGATCACCCGCTGCACCTGCTACCTCGCCGATCCCTCCCACTTCCCCCAGTTCAACGCCGTCTACCGGGAGTTCTTCGCCGACTGCACTCCGCTTCCGGCCCGTACGACGGTGGTGGCGCGGCTGGTGCGGGAGGGGGTGCTGGTGGAGGTGGACGCGGTGGCGGCACTCGGGTGAGCGATGAGCGCCTGGAGTCGTGGAGGTGAGTGGGCGTCAGTCGTCGCTGCCCAAGGCGTAGTCGAGCCCCTCGTCGTACGACATCGCCGTACCCTCCGTGTAGGCCTGCTCGTAGGCGTCGTCGCCGACGCGGGCGCGGATGCGGTGTTCGCGGGTGTGGCGGGCGGCGAGCAGGTCGGGGGAGTCGAGCTGGGCGCGGCCGAGGAGTTCCCAGACGCGTCGGCTGATGCCGTGCAGACGGGCGGCGCGCCGAGGGTCGTCGCCGACGGCCTCGGCCTCGGCGAGGGCGTCGAGGGTGTAGGCGGTACCGAGGGTGTTGTGCACCAGCCGGTTCCCGGTCAGCGCGGTACGGCAGTTGCGGCGGGCCGCGTCGATGTCGCCGCGTACGACGTCCGTCTGGGCGGTGATCGCGGCGTTGGTGGCCCCCACCCAGAGTTCGCCGCACCGCCCGCTGATGGCGCGGAGTTCCTCGGCCGCCGCACGCGCCTCGTCGAACGCGCCGCTCATCAGGTGGGCGTAGACGGCGGTGATACGGGCCTCCAGCAGCGCCGCTCCCCGCCAGTCCCCGCCCACGGGCAGCCGGGACACCTCCGCCAGTGCCTCGATCGCCTCGGGCTGCCGACCGCTGACGGCCAGATACGCGCCGACGTTGTAGCAGGCGGCCCCGATGGAAAGAGGATCCCCCAGACGTCGGGCCGCGTCAGCACACCGGACCGCCCAGTCCCGTGCCACCTCCAGATCCCCCTGGGTGATCGCCACGGCGGCGCGCGCCCACAACGCGAGCACCAACTCGGGCGCCGACGCGGGCGCTTCCAACGGACGGGCGAAGTCGCGGACCTGTCCCAGGTCGACGGGCCAGGCGCTTCCCGGTCGTTCGCCGAGCGCCACGTCCAGACACCGCTGGGCGTCTCGCATCGAGCCGCAGTGCCGCCACAGGAACCCCACCGTCCCGGCCATCTCCAGCGCCACCCGGTCCTCCGGTTCCGTCAGCGCGTGGTCCACCGCCGCCCGCAGATTGGCCTGCTCCGCGAACACCCGCTCGCACCAGGCGACTTGACGGCCCGAGTTCCAGTCGGAGCACGCCTCGCGCGCGAACCGCCGGTAGTGGTCCCGGTGCCGTCGCCGTACGTCCGCCTCCTCGCCCAACTCGCGCAGCCACTCGGCGCCGTACTCCCGCACCGTGTCCAGGAGCCGGAAACGCTCGGGGTCGGCGGGGTGACGCAGCACGATCGACTGCCGGGTCAGGCGCAGCAGGACCTCCGCGACCCGGTCGGCGGACAGCGGACCGCCCGCGCAGACCCAGGTGGCGGCGCCCGTGGTGAACGTACCGGCGAAGACCGACAGCCGGGCCCACAGCAGGCGTTCGAGCGGCTCGCACAGTTCGTGGCTCCAGCCGATGGTGGTGCGCAGGGTCCGGTGGCGGGGCGGCCCCTCGCCGGGCTCGGCGTCCGTGGAGAGCAGGTCGACGCGGGAGCGGAGGCGGTCGGTGAGAAGCTCGTGGAGCTTGGCCAGGGGCTGGACGGCCAGCCGTGCGGCGGCGAGTTCGAGGGCGAGCGGGATGCCGTCGAGGGCACGGCAGATGTCGGTGACCAGGGGGCGCGCGTCCTCGTCGAGGGCGAACCCGGGGTCGACGGCGACGGCCCGTTGCACGAACAAGGCTTCGGCGTCGGCCTGTTGACGCCCCTCCGGGTCCCCCACCGGCAGCGCGTCGACGGCCAGGACCCGCTCCCCGGGCATCCCCAGCCGCTCCCGGCTGGTGGCGAGGACGCGCAGTCCCGGCGCGGCCGCCAGGAGATCGGCGACCAGGGTCACGCAGTCCGTCAGCAGGTGCTCGCACGAGTCGAGGACCAGCAGCAGCCGTTTGTCGCGCGCCCACACCGACAGCGCTTCGATCGCCGAATCGGTCGACTGATCGACGAGCCGCAGCGTCTCCATGACGGCCAGCGGCACCTGGCCGCCGGCGCGGAGCGCGGACAACTCCACCAGCCACACGCCGTCGGGGTGGACGTCCCGGGCCGCTCCGGTCGCCCGCAGCGCGAGCCGCGTCTTGCCGACCCCGCCGACCCCCGCGAGGGTCAGCAGCCGGCCACCGCTCACCAACTTCTCTCCCAGCCAGGCAAGTTCGTCTCGTCGTCCGACAAAGGGGCGGCTGTCGGGCGGCAGGTTCCCCGGACCGGGTGCGTCCTTCTTCCCAGGCACGTCGACAGTGTGGTCGTACCGCGCCGCGACATATGCCACACGACCGGGTACGACCGAAAGATCACCGCAACTGGTCGTTACGGGGCGCATTCCGACGCCTTACGCTCACCTCACACTGATCGACGCTCACATCGCAGTGATCGAATCAAGTCCTCCGCCTCACCGAGGAGTTCGACCTCCCTCCGGCTCATGACGGGCTGGGCCGCGCGTCGGCGCCGGGCCTCCGTCAGGCCGTCCTCGGTGAGGTGGGAGGGGTCGGCGAGGAGGCCGGTCAGCACCTCGCGAGCGAGACCGGCGATCGGCTCCTCGCCCACGGCGACCTGGGCGAGGATGATCGCGGACATGCCCCAGTCCAGGCCGGGACGCCCCTCCTCGGCGTTGCTCCAGTCGATGACCCAGGGCCCGTCGGGGGTGAGCATCACGTTGTCGGGATGCAGATCGAGGTGCAGGACGCACCCGCCGTTGCCCCACCCGGGAACGGTGTGCAACTGCCGCAACAGCCGCGCGAGCACCGCCCCGCCCTCCCGCGCCCCCATGGCCCCCGCCCCGAACGCCGCCAGCATCGTCGGCCCCGACAGCCGTTCCATCACCAGCTCGGTGCGTGTGGAGTCGGCGAGGCGTACCCGGGGCACGGGATAGCCGTGCTCGCGCACATGCTCCATGACGGCCCCTTCGGCGAGGGCGTCCCCCCACCCCTCCCGGTTGCGCCGCAGCACCCACCCGGCGTCGAGCTCGTAGACGTCGGAGGTCCGCCCGGACCCGAGCAGCCTGCCGCCGCCACCGACCCTCCCCGTGATCCCCATGGCCTGGAACGTACCCCGCCCCACAGCCGCCGCTCAGGCGATTCCTACGGGCCGGTAGAGTGGCCGGGTCGTCATCACGCCCGTACGGGGGGAAGCCGGTGCAATTCCGGCGCTGACCCGCAACCGTAATCCGGCCGGACCCCGGCCGGTGAGCCGGACTGCCCCGTACGGACTCGTGACCGGCTCACGTGCGTCGGCAGTTCGCCGGCACACGGCACCGTCGAGGAATACGGGGCCGAGCCGCCGGGGTGTCCCGTGCTGCCCGGCTCCCTTCAGGGAGAGGCATCCGCCGATCATGAACGTCGTCAGCCGCTGCGCCGCGGCCCTGGCCGCCACCGTGGTGATCGGCACCGCGACCCCCGCGGTCGCCGCGCCGCCGTCTCCCTCGCCGAAGGTGGCGATACCCGACGGGTTGTACGGCACGGCGGATCCTACGTACGACGGGGTGTGGCGGCAGTCGCTGGCGTTGCTGGCGCAGAACGAGGTGGGCGTCGACCCCGTCGACAAGGCCGTTGCGTGGCTGGCCGGCCAGCAGTGCGCGAACGGCGCCTTCCCCGCCTTCCGCGCGGACACCGGCCAGCCCTGCGCGGCCAAGCTCGCGGTGGACACCAACAGCACGGCGGCCGCGGTGCAGGCGCTCTCCACCCTCACCGCCACGTACGACTCTCAGGTGGACAAGGCGGTCGCCTGGCTGAAGTCGGTGCAGAACAAGGACGGCGGCTGGGGCTACTCCCCCGGCGGAGCCAGCGACGCGAACTCGACCTCCCTCGTGATCGGCGCGCTCGCACAGGCCGGCGTGACAGTGCCGAACCTCCGCAAGGACGGGAAGTCCCCGCTCGACGCCCTGGCCGAACTGGCACTGCCCTGCGGTGGCAAGGACGGTGGCGCCTTCGCCTACCAGCCGGACAAGAAGGGTGCGTTGACGGCCAACGCGGACGCCACCGCCGCGGCCGTGCTCGGGGCGTACGGCGAAACGCTCGCGGGAAGTCGCCAGGACGACACGGACGCGCCCATGAGCTGCGCGAAGGCCACGGACGACGGCTTGGACACCGAGGCCGGGGACAACGGCGCCGTCTGGCTGACCAGGACGCTGGCCAAGGACGGATACCTCAAGTCGGTGCTGCCCGGGGCCGGAGACCAGCCCGACTACGGCAACACGGCCGACGCGGTCGTCGCCCTCGCCTCCGCGGGCCGCAACGACCAGGCCGCCGCGTCCCTGCACTGGCTGGAGGGTCACGCCGGCAAGTGGGCGGAGCAGGGCGGCCCGGCCGCGTACGCCCAGCTCATCCTCGCGGCGAGCGTCGTCCAGGGTGGGGACGCCCATCACTTCGGTGGCAAGGACCTGGTCACCCTGCTCAACGCGACGGGACCCGCCCCCAGGGCGATCAACAAGCTGCCCCCGACCGCCCCTTCGCACAGCCCCAAGGCGTCCGACGACAACGACGGCTCCCTGCCCGTCGGCTGGGCCGTGGGCGGCGGTCTGCTGCTGGGCGCGCTCATCGGCTTCGCGCTGATGCTCCGCGGCAGGAAGCGACAGTCATGACACGCCGGTACACGGCCCTGCTCCCCGCCCTGCTGCTCCTCCTGCTCCTCGCCCCCACGCAGGCCCAGGCCACCGGCTACCGCTACTGGTCCTTCTGGACCCGCACCGCCACCCACTGGACCTACGCCACCCAGGGCCCCTCCACCGACCGTCCCTCCGACGGTGACGTCCAGGGGTTCCGTTTCTCCGTGAGCGAGGACTCCAGCGACGCTGCGACTCCTCGGGGCACCGCCGACTTCGCGACGATCTGCGCGAAGACACCGGCGCGGGACGGCAGGAAGCGGGTGGCCCTGCTCATCGACTTCGGCACTCGCACGGACGCGCGGTCCGGCGAGACCCCGCCCCCCACCCGCACGGCCTGCGCCCAGGTGTCGCCCGACGCGACGACGGCGGAGGCCCTGGCCACGGTGGCGAAGCCCCTCCGCTACGACACCAACGCCCTGCTCTGCGCGATAGCCAGCTACCCGGAGAAGGGCTGCGGGGAGCAAGTGGCGGCCGGAAAGAAGTCGCAGACTGCCACGCAGGAGAAGGAGGGGGAGAAGAAGGGGAGCGGAGGTCCCTCGGTGGGGCTGTGGACGGGCGCGGCGGTCGTGGCCGTGCTGGGCGCGGCAGCGGTGTGGCAGGCGAGGCGGCGCAGGCATGTCCGGTAGCAGGGCACAGCCGGAGAGCAGTCACATCGCCGCGGCGGCTCCCCCGCCGAGGAGGGGCACCGCCCCGCGCCCCGCGCACCCCGCGTACCCCACGCCCCTGCACCCCGGCGCCTGGTGGCTCTGGGCCATCGGGCTCGGTACCGCCGCCACCCGCACCACCAACCCCCTCCTCCTCGCCCTGCTCATCGCCACGTCCGCCTACGTCGTGGCGACGTGCCGCCCCGCCTCCCCCGCCGCCCGTTCCTACTCCGCCTTCCTGAAGCTCGCCCTCGCCGTCCTCCTCATCCGGCTCACCTTCGCGACGGTCCTCGGCTCCCCGATCCCCGGCACCCACATCCTCGTCACCCTCCCCGAACTCCCCCTCCCCCACTGGGCCCAGGGCATCCGCATAGGCGGCGAGGTCACCGCCGAGTCCGTCCTTTTCGCCCTCTACGACGCCCTGAGACTCGCCGCGCTCCTCATCTGCGTCGGCGCCGCGAACGCCCTCGCCAACCCCGCCCGCCTCCTCAAGTCCCTGCCCGGCGCCCTGTACGAAGCCGGCGTGGCCGTCGTCGTCGCCCTCACCTTCGCCCCCAACCTCATCGCCGACGTCCACCGCCTGCGCGCCGCCCGTCGTCTGCGCGGCCGCCCCGACAGCGGTATCCGGGGCCTCCTCCACGTCGGACTCCCGGTCCTGGAGGGCGCGTTGGAACGCTCCGTCGCCCTCGCCGCCGCCATGGACGCCCGCGGATACGGCCGTACCGCCGCCGTTCCCGCCCCCGTACGCCGTACGACCAACGCCCTCACCCTCGGCGGCCTGCTCGGCGTGTGCGCCGGAACGTACGGTCTCCTCACCGCCGAAGCCGGCGCCTACGGCCTCCCTCTCCTCCTCGCCGGCCTCACCGCGGCCCTGGCCGGTCTGCGCCTCGGCGGCCGCCGTAGCCCGCGTACCCGTTACCGGCCCGCCCGTTGGGACCTCCGCGCCGGGCTGGTCGCCTGCTCCGGCGCCGCTGTGGCCGCCCTCCTCACCCTCGCCGCGTCCACCGACCCCGCCGCGCTCCACCCCGGCGTCGTCCCGCTGACCGCCCCCACGCTCCCCCTCTGGCCCGCCGCGGCCGTCCTCCTCGGCCTCCTCCCCTCCCTCCTCGCTCCCAAGGAAACGTCATGATCCGCTTCGAGAACGTCTCCGTGACGTACGACGGCGCGACCGAACCGACCATCCAGGGCGTGGACTTCGAGGTCCCGGAAGGTGAACTCGTCCTCCTGGTCGGCCCGTCCGGCACCGGTAAATCGACCATCCTCAACGCGGTCAGCGGCCTGGTCCCGCACTTCACCGGCGGCACCCTGCGCGGCCGGGTCACCGTGGCGGGCCGCGACACGCGCACGCACAAGCCGCGCGAACTCGCGGACGTGGTCGGCACGGTGGGGCAGGACCCGCTGTCCCACTTCGTGACGGACACGGTCGAGGACGAACTCGCCTACGGAATGGAGTCGTTGGGTCTCCCGGCCGAGGTGATGCGCCGCCGCGTCGAGGAGACCCTCGACCTCCTGGGGCTCGCCGACCTCCGTGCCCGCCCCATTTCCACGCTCTCCGGCGGCCAACAGCAGCGCGTGGCCATCGGCTCGGTCCTCACCCCGCACCCCAAGGCCCTGGTCCTCGACGAACCGACCTCGGCGCTGGACCCGGCAGCGGCGGAGGAGGTCCTGGCGGTCCTCCAACGCCTGGTCCACGACCTCGGCACCACGGTCCTCCTGGCCGAACACCGCCTGGAACGGGTCATCCAGTACGCCGACCAGGTGGTGGTCCTCCCGGCCCTGGGATCCCCACCCCAACTGGGCACCCCGGCCGAGATGATGGCGACATCCCCGGTCCACCCACCGGTGGTGGAACTGGGCCGCCTGGCAGGCTGGACCCCCCTGCCCCTGACGGTGAGAGACGCCCGCCGCCAAGCAACCGACCTACGCAACCGCCTGGCAGGACCAACGGACAGCCCCACCGCAGCCGACTCCGCGCCGTCTGCGGCAACAGACGGCATCCCGCCGGCGCGGCCGAGCGAAACGCCCCCGACCCCAGCCCCCACCCACCGCCGCCTGCCCTTCCTCCGCAAACGCAACCGCACAGCCCCCACCACCCCGACAACACCGCCCGCCCACCTCCAAGCCGTAACAGTCACCCGCTCCCACACCCGAGCCCTGCACCAGGCCACCCTCACCATCACCCCCGGCGAAACCATCGCCGTGATGGGCCGCAACGGTGCGGGAAAGTCCACCCTCCTCAACACGCTCGTCGGCCTGCTCGAACCCTCCTCCGGCACGGTCCGCGTCTCCGGCCTCACCCCCCACCGCACCGCACCCCCCACCCTCATCCACCACGTGGGCCTGGTCCCCCAGGACCCTCGCGACCTCCTCTACACCGACACCGTCGCTGCGGAGTGCGCGGCCGCCGACCAGGACGCCCAAGCAGCCCCCGGCACCTGCCGCGCCCTCCTCTCCGACCTGCTCCCGGGCATCCCGGACGCCACCCACCCCCGCGACCTCTCCGAGGGCCAGCGCCTCACCCTCGCGCTCGCCGTCGTCCTAACCGCCCGGCCGCCCCTGCTCCTCCTCGACGAACCGACCCGTGGTCTGGACTACGCGGCGAAGACCCGTCTCGTCGCCCACCTCCGCGCCCTCGCCGCCGAGGGCCACGCGATCGTCCTGGCCACCCATGACGTCGAACTGGCCGCCGAACTCGCCCTCCGGGTGATCCTGCTCGCGGACGGCGAGGTCATCGCCGACGGCCCGACCGAGGACATCGTCGTGTCCTCCCCCTCCTTCGCCCCTCAGGTGACCAAGATCCTCGCCCCGCAGAAATGGCTCACGGTCACCCAGGTGAGAGACGCCCTGTCAGGCGCCCAAGCGAACGACGCCCTGTCATGACCAACGCCATCCGCCTCGGCCCCCGCTCCCTCACCGCCCTCGCCCTCACCTCCACCGTCGGCGTCGTCGCCTTCGGCTGGCCCTTCCTCGCGCCGCCGGACTCCACGCTCGCCGCCCACGCCCAGGACGCCCCCTGGCTCTTCGCCGGGCTGCTGATCCTGCTCGTCGCCGTCGTGGCCGCGACCATCGCCGAGTCCGGCCTCGGTCCGAAGGCCGTCGCCATGCTCGGCGTCCTCGCCGCGACCGGCGCCGCCCTGCGCCCCCTCGGTGCCGGAACCGCCGGTATCGAGCCGATGTTCTTCCTGCTGCTGCTCAGCGGCCGCGTCCTTGGCCCCGGCTTCGGCTTCACCCTCGGCTCGCTGACGATGTTCGCGTCGGCGCTGTTGACCGGCGGGGTCGGCCCCTGGCTGCCGTTCCAGATGCTGGCGATGGGCTGGTTCACGATGGGCGCGGGACTGCTGCCGGGCCCGGACCGCCTCCGGGGCCGTACCGAACTCGCCCTGCTCTCGGCGTACGGCTTCCTCGCCGCCCTCGCCTACGGCACCGTCATGAACCTCGCCGGCTGGCCCTTCATGGGCGCCCTGGCCTCGGGCATCGCCTTCGACCCGCACGCGGCCGTGCCCGCCAACCTGGCCCGTTTCGTCGCGTACTGTCTGGCCACCTCCCTCGGCTGGGACCTGGGCCGCGCGCTCGTCACCGTCGTCCTCACGCTCGCCCTCGGTCCTGCCGTGCTCAAGGCGCTACGCAGAGCCACCCGCCGGGCCGCCTTCGAGACCGCCGTCACATTCGAGAGCGGTTGAGCGGTGAACCGAACCACATGACCCAGATCACCCACTACCCTACCTAGTAGGGCATATCGGACGCCATGGGCATGCCATAACCGCCTCCGACCTGCACATTGAGAGCCAGGTCACAGGAATCACGTACCCCCCAGATGCGACCACAACTAGTAAAAGGGGTCATTGCAGACACCTTCCGAGCCTGTTTCTCTGGACGACGTCGCACGGCGCCGACAAGCCCCCGGGCCTCGGCGCCGACGCATGACCGCGACTCCCTGTCCCCGAAGAAAAGGTTCCTCGTGTTCGTCTCCCGCCTCGCCCGCCGCATCTCGCCGAAGAAGGCCCTCGCCTCCGCCGCCGTGGCCGCCGCCACCACCGGCATGGTGCTGACCGCGGCGCCCGCCCACGCCGCGACTGCCGACTCCGTGACCCAGGCCAAGGCGATCGCGCACAAGATGATCCCGAATGCCGCGCAGTACAACGCCTTCAACAACATCGTCGCCCACGAGAGCGGCTGGAACGTCACCGCGACCAACTCCTCCTCCGGCGCCTACGGCCTGGTCCAGGCCCTGCCGGGCTCGAAGATGGCCTCGGCCGGCTCGGACTGGAAGACCAGCGCCAAGACCCAGATCGAGTGGGGCCTGCAGTACATGAACTCCCGCTACGGCAGCCCCGCCGGCGCCTGGGCCTTCTGGCAGGCCAACGGCTGGTACTAATCCGGCACGCCGTCGAAGTACCGCACCACCTGGGGCGCCGACACCGCGAACGACCCGAAGTGGTCCACGGCACCCTGATCGACGACCCGCACCCTCGCTCCCTGACCTGCGAGGGTGCGGGCGCATGGGCGGGCGTTGCCGATGGGCACGTCGGTGTCCTCGTCCCCGGCGTACAGCCGCACCGGGACCGCCGGTTTCCAGTCACAGGTGTGGTCGGCCGCGCGCATCGCGGTGAGCAGAGCGCCGGTGGGGTGCTGGAGGCGCTCGTAGGCGGCGGGGGTGAGCAGCTGCTTCACCGTCGGCGCCAGCTGAGCGAGCACGTCGTCCTCCTCGTGGTCTCCGTCGTAGAGGGACTCGACGCGGTCGGCGTAGGGCTTGCGGAACACCTCGCCGGGGGTGTCGTAGAGGTGGTGCAGACGGTTCTGGACCACCAGCCAGTACGAGATGTAGAGGACGCCGCTGGTGTCGTTGACCCGGCCGTCGAACAGGGCCGGCATCTCCGTGCCCTCCAGGTCGTACGGGCCGCTGACCGGGGCGAGCGCCTTCAGACGGAAGTGCTGGTCGGCGCCCTGCGACAGGGCCTTCCCCAGCGCCATCGCCACCTGGCCGCCCTGCGAGAACCCGGTCGCGTAGAGGTTGCCGGTGAGCGGACGGCCGAGCCCGGCAGCGGCCGTCCGGGCCGCGCGCAGCATGTCGAGGGTGGCCGTGACGGAGGACCCGGTGTCCATGTAGGGGTGCAGGCCCGGCCCCTCACCGAGGCCCAGGTAGTCGGGCGCGGCGACCGCGCGCCCGGCGCTCGCGTTCAGATACGACGGCACCCGGTTGAGGTCCTCGCTCGCGGAGGGCGCGTCGGTGCGCTTGACCATGGTGCCGTGAGTGTCGGACACGACGTCGAGGCGGTGCGCCCCGCCCGTGGGGAGGGTGAGCAGGCCGGTCGCGGTGGTCGGTTTCCCGTACGGGTCCACCGTGCGGTACGTCAGCCGGTACGCCCGTACGCCGTACCGCACCGAGTCCGCGACGATGTCCCGCTCCTTCATGTACCGCCGCACCTGCCCGGCGTCATACCGGGCGAGCGGTGTGACGGCGACCAGCTCGCCCCGCCGGACATGCTGCTGCCCACCGGCGACCGCCGCCGGGGCGACCGCGAGCCCGGCGAGCAACAGGGCCGCCGCTCCGGCGAGCCCCCGCCGGGTACGCCAACTGGTCCGATTTTCTTGTGATTTGCGCGTCTCATCACTCATGTCACCGACGCTATGGACGTACGCTTCGCGTCGACATCCGAGAGTCCCCCGCGCCCATGGTGGACTTGGGTGCACCCCGCCCGTCCGGCCGACCGGAGCCTTCATGAGCGAGCAGAGCACGCAGCCGCAGAAACAGACGGACGAGCGCGAGGCGCGCGGACTGCGGCTCGTGGTCGTCCTGTTGGGGCTGACCGTGGTCAGCGGGCTGATCGACGCCGTCAGTTATCTGGGGCTCGGGCACGTCTTCACCGCCAACATGACCGGGAACGTCGTCGTCCTCGGATTCGCGGCGGCCGGGGCGCCCGGCTTCTCCGTGCCGCACACCGCCACCTCGCTGCTGTGCTTCCTGCTCGGCGCGGTGGCCGGCGGGCGGGTCGCGCGGTGGCGGGGCGAGGGCTCGCGCCGTACCTGGGCGCGGCTCACCCTCGCCTCGGAGGCGGTCCTGGTCGGCGCCTCCGCCGCCGTCGCGTTCGCCGCGCCGCACGCCACCGCCACCGTCTACGCCGTGATCGCCCTCACAGCCTTCGCGATGGGCCTGCGCAACGCCACCGTCCGCAAGCTCGGCATCGCCGACCTGACGACGACCGTCCTGACCATGACCCTCACCGGTCTCGCCTCCGACTCCCGCGCGGGCGGCGGCTCGGGCCGGCGCTCACCGCGCCGCAGCGCCTCGGTGGTCGCGATGGCGGCGGGCGCCTGGCTGGGCGCGTGGCTGGTCCTCCACCACGGCCTGGGCATCCCGCTGCTGGTCGCGGCGCTGACGGCGGGGGTGCTGGCGGTGGTGGCGTCGGGCCGGGAGTAGCCGGTCAGCCGAGGTCCACCGGGATCCGGTGGTCGGGCCGTCCGTCCTTGGCCAGGACCCAGTGGTCCCCGGCGACGGCACGGTACAGCCGCATCCCGGAGTCGCCTCGTACGTCGTCGGGCGTCCAGACCCTCCCTCCGTGCCGCTGCGAGCGGCGGGAGAAGACCTCCAACGCGCGCCCGGCCTCCTCCGCGTCGACCACCTCCTCCGCGACGGCCAACATGTAGACCCCCTGCCCGGTCCCGATGGCCGCCGACGAGTCGAACACCGAGATCCCCACCTGCGGCCGGACCGCGATGTTGTGGGAGTGCCGGGCCTCCGGCGAGGAGATCCAGAAGAACGTACGGCAGTCGTCATGCGCGAAGTAGACCGGCGAGCTCCAGGGGCGCCCGTCGGCGTCGGCGGTGGCGAGCACCAGGTACAGGGCGCTGTCGACGATCTCGCCTACGGTCCCGGCCCCGCTCATCGGCCCCTCCGGCGGTAGGTGAGACCGAAGTCCCGCTCCCACTCGCCCGAACCGTCCGCCGGACCCCTCTCCCAGGCGCCCGAGATGGTGTCGCCGTCCTCGCCGAGCCGCCCGACGTACCGCTGTCGGAAGGCGAGCGGTGTGAAGTCCGGCTTCTCGCGCAGCAGCTGCCATACCCCGTCGGCCAAGGTCATGGCGTACATGCGTACGACGCCCCGGGAGTCGTAGTAGTGCTGGGTGTAACCGCCCGTCTCCGGGTCCACGGAGATCACCGACATGCTGACCGGCGCGGGACTCGGCGCCTCGCTGCGCTGGACGAGGAACCGCCCGTCCAGTGTCCACTCGAAGACGCAGCGCCCGGGAGGCGCCTCCATCCCCGGGAAATCGGCCTCCATCACCCACTCACCGACCAGGACGTCCAGCCGCCGTTCCAGGGCTTCCCGCTCTGCCGTCGCGACCACCGCGACCACCTCCTCAACCAAGAGGAAGACACCACCGGCCGACAAAACTCATCGGTCGGCGAGTGTGGTGAGCCGGGCCGTGCGCAGACCGGTCTCCGCCGGATACCGGGTGCGGTTGCCGATCGTGTCGCCCGTCGACTCCTGGGGTGCGCCGATCTCGAACCCCAGACTGCGCAGGAACTCCAGCCCCGGCTCCCATCCCGACGGGCAGGTGGCCGTCACGGTCCCCATCCCCCGCCCGGCCGCCTCCTCGATCAGCCGCCGCGCGACACCCGTACCGACCCCCGCGCGCCGCACGTCCGGGGCGACGAGAAACAGCCCGACCGAACAGCTCGCCGCGTCCGGATGCCGGTCCACCAGATCGGCGAGACCGACGACCTCCTCGCCCCGGCACAGCACCAGCAACCGCTTCTGGTCGACGTCGGCGCCCTCGGGGAGCGCGTAGTACAGGCTCTGTACGTCCGCCGCGAGCGCCGGTGCGCCGGTCGCCGCGACGAAGTAGTCCTCGCACGCCGCGAACAGCCGGGCCACGCCCGCCTCGTCCTCCGGCGCCAACTCCCTGACCTCGATCTCGTCCATGCCTCACGAGTATCCCGAGATCTCGAACCACACCGTCTTCCCGCCCCCGGGCGCGGCCGCCACACCCCACTTGTCGACCACGGCACCCAGAAGCAGCAGACCTCGTCCACTCTCCGCGTCCTCCCCCAACTCGCCGCGCGCGCATGGAGGTTGAGGGCTCCCGTCGGATACCTCCACCCGGATGCCCGCCGTCTGCCGCAGCACCAGCAGCACGCAGCGGCGGTCCGGGACATGCCGTACGACGTTGGCGACCAGCTCGGTCACGGCCAGTTCGACGGAGTCGGTCAGCTCCTGCATGCCCCACTCCGCCAGCAACGCGCGGACGATACGGCGGATGTGACGGGCCGAATGCTCGCTCGCGGTGAGGCAGAGCCGGTAGGTGGGGGGAAGGTAGATGTTCACAGGACGAGGGTGATCCCCGTTGACTACTCTGGGCTACGGGACGAATACAACAAGTCCCGATGTAAGCAGGGTTGGTCGCACAGAGGGGCCGCGCGTGACTCACATCAACACTCTCGACCCAGGTGCTTCGCCACTCGACTTCTACGGCTTCGAGTTGCGCCGGTACCGCGAAGCCGCCGGGCTGACCCAGAGACAACTCGGGGACATCCTCAACTACACGGGTTCGTTGATCGGGCAGATCGAGACCGCACGCAAGCTGCCGACCCTGGAGTTCAGCGAGCGGGCGGAGGCGGCGCTGGGGACGGGCGGGGCGCTGTCGCGGCTCGTCGAGCTGGTAATGCGGAGTCAACTTCCGGCTTGGTTCAGGCAGGTGGCCGAGCTTGAAGTACGGGCCGTCGAGATCTGTACATTCCACACGCACCTGATCCACGGCCTACTGCAGACCAGGGCATACGCACAGGCCGTACTCGGAGCGTTGGACCGAACGGACCTCGACGACCGCACCGCCGTACGGCTCGCTCGTCAGCGCATCTTTGAGAAGGAGGAGCTGCCGCTCTTCTGGGCCGTGATCAGCGAGGCCGCACTATGCCAGGAGATCGGCGGTCCGGAGGTCATGCGAGGCCAACTGGCACATCTGTTGTCCTTTGAAAACGATCCCCGCATCAACATCCAGATCCTGCCCTTCTCGGCCGGGGCGCACGGAGGGCTGCAAGGCTCGTTCGACCTCTTCCGCTTCTCGAGCGACCCCACCATCGTCTACACCGAGGGCTACGGCAGCGGGCATCCAACCGCGAATCCGGACACCGTCAAGGACTGTTCGCTCCGTTACGATCATCTCCGAGCCGCCGCGCTTTCCCTCAAGGACTCGGCGGACTTGATCCGGCGAGTGATGGAGGAACGCTATGGAGAACAAGGCGACTCAGTGGCGTAAGTCCAGCTACAGCGGCGACCAGGGTGGCTCGTGTGTTGAATGCGCCCCCCTCGGCCCCATCACCTGGCGCAAGTCCCCGTTCAGCGGCGACCAAGGCGGCGATTGCGTCGAATGCGCGACCCTCGGTGCCCTGGCGTGGCACAAGAGTCAGCACAGCAGCGATCAAGGCGGCGAGTGCCTCGAGGTCGCCGAACTGCCCGGCGCCACCGTGGCCGTACGCGACTCCAAGAACCCCGTCGGGCCGGTGCTGGCGTTCCGGCCCGACGCGTTTCGTCAGTTTGTTTCCTGGGCCGGTGCCATTCCCGCCTGACGGCGGGATCTCCACTCTCTTCGGGCGAAGAAGAAGCGCAGGACGCCGACGGCCAGGAACATCAGGCCTATTCCGCCCCGGGCCAGGCCTCCGTCCGTGAAGAACCAGTAGAAGGCCAGGCCGGCGAAGAAGGCACAGATCGCGATGACGAGCGGCTCGCGGATGTAGAAGGGCAGGACGCGGAGGATCAGGTTGATCAGCATCGGGCAAGAAGACCGGTCCGGTCCCCCGCCTGTCTACAGCCTCTGAAGGATCGTGCCGGTGGCGAGTCCGCCGCCCGCGCACATGGTGATGAGCGCGAACTCCTTGTCGGTGCGCTCCAGTTCGTGGAGGGCCGTCGTGATGAGGCGGGCTCCCGTGGCGCCCACCGGGTGTCCGAGCGCGATCGCGCCGCCGTTGACGTTGACCTTCTCCAGGTCCTGTTCGAAGACCTGCGCCCAGCTCAACACCACCGACGCGAACGCCTCGTTGATCTCGACGAGGTCGATGTCCTTCAGCGTCATGCCGGCCTTGCCGAGCACCGCGCGGGTCGCGTCGATGGGGCCGTCGAGGTGGAAGTGCGGGTCGGCGCCGACCAGTGCCTGTGCGACGATCCGCGCCCGGGGTCGCAGCTTGAGGGCTCGGGCCATGCGCTTGGAGGCCCACATGATGGCCGCCGCGCCGTCGCTGATCTGCGAGGAGTTGCCCGCGGTGTGGATGGCGGTGGGCATGACCGGCTTCAGGCCGGCCAGGGCTTCCATCGACGTGTCGCGCAGCCCCTCGTCGCGGTCGACGAGCCGCCACATGCCCTGTCCGGCGCGCTGCTCGTCCTCGGTGGTGGGCACCTGGACGGCGAAGGTCTCCTTCTTGAAGCGTTCCTCGGCCCAGGCGACCGCCGCCCGCTCCTGCGAGATGAGGCCGAGCGAGTCGACGTTCTCCCGGGTGAGACCGCGGTGGCGGGCGATGCGTTCCGCCGCCTCGAACTGGTTGGGGAGGTCCACGTTCCACTCGTCGGGGAACGGCTTCCCGGGGCCGTGCTTGGATCCCGACCCGAGCGGGACGCGTGACATGGCCTCGACTCCGCAGCTGATGCCGACGTCGATGACGCCGGCCGCGACCATGTTGGCCACCATGTGGGAGGCCTGCTGCGAGGAGCCGCACTGGCAGTCGACGGTCGTCGCGGCGGTCTCGTACGGCAGGCCCACGGTCAGCCAGGCCGTACGCGCGGGGTTCATGGACTGCTCGCCGGCGTGGGTCACCGTGCCGCCGACGATCTGCTCGACCGCGTCGGCGGGGATGCCGGTGCGGCCCAGGAGTTCACGGTAGGTCTCGCCCAGGAGATAGGCGGGGTGCAGGTTGGCGAGCGCTCCGCCGCGCCTGCCGATCGGGGTGCGTACGGCTTCGACGATCACGGGTTCCGCGGCCATGGGGGATCCTCTCCTCCGGTACCCGCGCGGCGCGGGGGCGTCCCGGCCGGCCCCGCCACGCTGAACTAGTACGTGTTCTAGTTCTGAGTGCAGTCTGCTGACAGTGCGTCCCCAACCGCAAGGGTCGTGCACACAATTCGGGGTGCCGTACCCCTTGCCTCTTGTAGAACCCGTTATTACCTTCACGGCAAACCTGATGGTCCGTCAGAACACCGGCTGGAGTGAGTCCCCATGCCCTGTCCAGCTCTTCCCGACGGGTTCGACTTCACCGACCCCGATCTGCTGCACGCCCGTGTGCCCCTGCCGGAGTTCGCCGAGCTGCGCCGGGCCGAACCGGTCCGCTGGATCCCCCAGCCGGGCAACGTCGCCGGTTTCCAGGACGAGGGGTACTGGGCCGTCACCCGGCACGCGGACGTCAAGTACGTCTCCACACACCCCGAGTTGTTCTCCTCGTACCTCAACACGGCGATCATCCGCTTCCACGAGAACATGCAGCGCGAGGCGATCGACGCCCAGCGGCTGATCCTGCTCAACATGGACCCGCCGGAGCACACCCGGGTGCGCCAGATCGTGCAGCGCATCTTCACGCCCCGGGCGATCCGGGCGCTGGAGGAACGGCTGCGCGAGCGCGCCCTGAGCATCGCCGCGCAGGCCCGCGAACGCTCCGGCCCCTTCGACTTCGTCACCGACGTCGCCTGCGAACTGCCCCTCCAGGCCATCGCCGAGCTCATCGGCATCCCGCAGGACGACCGGGCGAAGATCTTCGACTGGTCCAACAAGATGATCTCGTACGACGACCCGGAGTACGCGATCACCGAGGAGATCGGCGCCCAGTCGGCCGCCGAGCTGATCGCGTACGCGATGAACATGGCGGCGGAGCGCAAGCAGTGCCCGGCGAAGGACATCGTGACCACGCTGGTGGCGGCGGAGGACGAGGGGAACCTGAACTCCGACGAGTTCGGCTTCTTCGTGCTGATGCTGTCCGTCGCGGGCAACGAGACGACCCGCAACGCCATCACCCACGGCATGCACGCCTTCCTCACCCACCCCGAGGCGTGGGAACTGTACAAGAGGGAGCGGCCCCAGACGGCGGCCGAGGAGATCGTGCGCTGGGCGACCCCGGTCAACGCCTTCCAGCGCACCGCGACCCAGGACGTGGAACTGGGCGGCAAGCAGATCAGGAAGGGCGACCGGGTCGGCATCTTCTACGCGGCCGCCAACCACGACCCCGAGGTCTTCACCGACCCCGACACCTTCGACATCCTGCGCGACCCCAACCCCCACCTCGGCTTCGGCGGCGGAGGCCCGCACTACTGCCTCGGCAAGTCCCTGGCAGTCCTGGAGATCGACCTGATCTTCAACGCCATCGCCGACGCCCTGCCGGACCTGACCCTGGTCGAGGACCCGAACCGGCTGCGTTCCTCGTGGATCAACGGCGTCAAGCACCTTCAGGTGCGGGCGGGTTGACGAGCTCGGGCCGGCGGCGTCCCGGAGCCGCCGGCCCGTCCCGCGGATCTCGAGGGAGGCAGGAACATCCCCCTACGCCCCGTTCCTGCCTCCCCCGAGGGCCGCGGCGCGGGCCGGCCGATCCCCTAAGCGGCCAGTACTCCCGCGAAGACCGGGAGATTGCGGATCACGCCCCAGGCGGCCACGAGAGCCAACCACACCCAGCCGGGAAGGACCCGTGAGGGGGACCTGCCGCCGGTGACCGCGCGCAGCCACACCAGGGCGCCGAACGGCAGGAAGACGACCAGGAACGCGTTGTGGTCCAGCGCCGCCACCACATGGCCGTGGGCGAGGTCGTACAGCGCGCGCAGGCTGCCGCAGCCCGGGCAGTCGAGCCCCGTGAGGGCGCGGAACGGGCAGGTGGGGAAGCGGCCGGGACGCGTGGGGTCCCCCAGCGCCGCGGCAAGCATCATGGCAGCCAGCAACCCGGCACCGAGCCATGCCTCACCGACAGGACGGGAGCGGAGCGGCCTCACGGCGCCGGCGGATGCCCGTACGCGGAGGAGTCGCCGGACGCGACGCCGACAATGATCATGATCAGCCAGAAGAGGAGACCGATCCCCACACTCACGAAGACGAGCATCCGGGCCTTCCGCGACGCGTCGGCCGCACCCTGGAAGTCGCCCACCGTGGTGCTGGACCCGGCTTTCGCCGCGAAGACTATGGCGGCGATCCCGGTCGGCAGGAAGCAGAAGAGCGTGACGAGGATGGACGGCACCATGTACGTCCGGGGCGGTGCCGCCGGTGTCCCGAAGGCGGCCCCCCTCCACCGGTCACCGGATGGGTGGCTCTGCCACGGCGACTGCTCCGACGCCGTGGGGTGCGGCTGATTCGGCGGCTCCTCGAAGGGAGTTCCCCGCTCCCATGTCCGGGAGGTGTACGGATCCCAGTCCTCGTTGCCGGGGTGTGGTGGTGGGCGCTTGTCCGCCATGGCCGACTTCCCTCCTCCAACCGCGCAGTGTCATTTCGGAACCCACATGGTGTTACGGGAATCCCAAGCCCAGCGCCCGTCGCGGGCATCCAGGTCCACTGCCTGCTTGTACGCCTGCTCGGGAAGATCAGGGGTGAAGGTGACCCGACCGCCGGTCGGCATCTCGAAGACCAGGCCTCGGGGCGCCGGTCCGCCTTCCGCGGAGGGCCTCAACAGCCGCTGCGTGAACGTCTTCAGCGCCGCGTGGGCCTCCTCGGCGAATTTCCGGAACAGGGTCCGCAGGAACGGCTCCAGCGCTCCGGTCGTGACGAGTACCAGTACGACATCGGCTGCCCCTCTCCGCGTCGGAAGGAGCATGCACGTGGTGTCGACGCCCGCCGCGCGCAGCAGGTCCTGCCCCTCTTCGGCGGGACGGGAGGGGAGGGCCGAGGGCCAGAGGATCTCAACCTCGACGTCGGTCATGATGTGTCCCTTTCGGCCATCCAGTCGGGCAGTGACCAGCGCTCGACGACGCCGGTGCGGGACGCGGTCACCAACGCCTCGGCGTCGTCCAGGAATCCGGCCCCCACCGGCCAGCCGGAGATGTTCCCCACGAAGAACGCGGTCCCGGTGCGCAGGTTCCGTACGGCCACCCCGCCCCCGTCGTCGGCGACTGCGAGTGCCGAGCAGTCGGCGGAGAAAGCCAGTTGAAGGACGGACCGCCGGTAGCCCTTGCGCCACAACTGCCGGCCGTCCCAGCTCCAGAGCCGCACCTGGCCGTCGTGGCAGCCGGTGGCGAGGAAGTCCTCCGTGTGGGCGAGACAGAGAACGGGCCGGGGATGCCGCCACTCCATGACCGTCCGCCCCTGTCCGTCCAACTGGCGTACCGGGCCGTCACTGCAGGCCACGACGACACCCTGGTCGCCGGGGGTGAAGCCGACCGGCCCGAGCGCGATCTTCTCGCCCGACGTCCGCACCCGGGCGTTCTTCGCCGCCCAGCCGGGGGCCGACGAGACGGGCAGGTCCCGCACCCGGACGCCGTGTGTGTCGTAGACCTCGACGCGGTTCTCCACGGTCAGCGCGAGCCAGCGGCCGTCCGCGCTGAAGGCGAGGGTGGAACCTCTTCCCGCCGCCCCGAAGACCAGCGCGGGCGTCTCGGTCTGCAGGTCCCACACGACGACCGTGCCGTCGTCGTGCCGACTGGCCACGTGCCGCCTCCAGGGGCTCCACGCGAGGCTCATCGGGTGTCCGCCGTGAAGGGGCAGGCACTGGGCGACGGGTTCCCCCTTCCTGCCGTCGAGGACTCGGACCAGGCCGTCGTCGCTGGCCAGGGCGAGCAGGTTGCCGGGCCCTCGTATGAAGTGACCGCAGGGGCCGGCCTCGGCGAGGACGGTCCTCCGTGGAGGCGGGGGCGGCGGGGGAAGGGGTGGCGGGGAGGGTGGCGCTGCCGCCTTGGAGGGCGGCCTCCGCGAGGCCGACGACGGCCCGGGGGGCGTCTTCGGGTGGGACGAGAAGATCTGGGTCGTGTCCGACGCGAGGAACAGGACGGGTGTCGCCCATTCCAGGCTGCCCAGGCTCATCTTCACTTCCTCGCGGGAGAGCATCACCGCGCGGTCGACCGGAAGTCCCTCGGCTATCCGCTCGTAGAAGAAGGACGCGAAGACGAAGGCGGCCTGGTCGGTGATCTCGTACTGCATGGCCACGACGGCCGGCACACCCGCTCGTACGAGACTGGCGGCGGTGCTCGAGAAAACGTCCTCGGGTCCGCTCACCGCGGACTCGCAGGCGTTCAGCACGATGAGGCGCAGATGCGGGCTGTACTCGATCAGCCGCTGGAAATCCCTGGCCTGGACGCGCATCGCCGCCCCGTCGGCGCCGGAGAGCTGGATGTATCCGGTGTCGCTCTCCTCGTCGAAACCCCCGTGACAGACGCAGTGCAGGACGTGCCACGTGTCGGAGCGCAGCGCCTGCGCGAGGTCCTGCCACCGGTCTCCGGGCAGCCAGTGGACGTCCACCTTGTCCGAGCTCTGCTGCCGGAAGACCTGGGCGATGCGATCCCGTTCCTTCTTCTCGTCCAGCTCGGGGAGATCGTTCGGGAGCGCCGAGATTCCGAGCACCCGGAGCGGAAGGGAAAGGGGCAGCGGGGATATCGGATCCATGAGCTGGAGGTCTCGTACGACCGGGACACAGAGGGCGAGATAGTCCCCGCGAGACGGATCGACCAGATACTCCCAGGGGATACGGCACACATGCCGGCCGTCCGGCCGCAGAAGCACGCGCATCGGCTTCTTCTCCGCCTTGGCGCGACTTCTGCACCGGTCGAACTGGACGGATATCGAACCCTGCATGATCGATTCCGCCAGACGTTTCCCGAATTCCCGGACGGATTTCTCGGGGGCCGTCGTCCCGCGCGTGACGTTCAGGCTGTACGACTTCGCCAGGGAGAGTTCCACCTGGGACAGGGCGGCGATGAGCTCACTTTCCGAATAGGGAGGAGGTACCCGTACGCTCGCTTCGCCGCACTCAGAAGAGCACTTCACGATCCACTGAGTGTCGCTCTCGATGATGTCGAGCCGAAACGGCAGCTCTTCCATCCCGCCACCTCCGACCCCCCAACACCCCCAGTTCCAGTCCACACCCGATGCTTCGGGGCGTCCACTCGGCCGGGGGGCGGTGCCGGATCAGCCCGGTGACCCCTCCTTCACCAACGCGGGCTCGCTGCTCACCGGGGCAGCCGTCGCGCTCCGCGCCCGCGGTCCCTGCAGCAGATACGTCAGTCCGAAACCGGCGCCGACGACGGCCGCGCCGCCCACCGCGTCCAGCACCCAGTGGTTGCCGGTCGCGACGATCGCGGAGACCGTGAAGAACGGGTGCAGCAGGCCGAGCGCCTTCATCCACCACTTCGGCGCCATGACCGCGATCACCACTCCGCACCACAGCGACCACCCGAAGTGCAGCGAGGGCATCGCCGCGTACTGGTTGGTGAGGGCGGTCAGGGTGCCGTAGTCCGGCTTGGAGAAGTCCTGGACGCCGTGGACGGTGTCGATGATGCCCAGGCCGGGCAGGAGGCGCGGCGGGGCGAGGGGGTAGAGCCAGAAGCCGACCAGGGCGAGGAGGGTGGCGAAGCCGAGGGCCGAGCGGGCCCAGCGGTAGTCCACCGGGCGGCGCCAGTACAGGACGGCGAGGACGGTCAGCGGCACCACGAAGTGGAACGACTCGTAGTAGAAGCCGAAGAAGCCGCGCAGCCAGTCGATCCTGGCGACCGCGTGGTTGACGGTGTACTCGACATCGATGTGCAGGAACCGCTCGATGTCGAGGATCTGGTGTCCGTGCGCCTCGGCCCGCGACCGCCCGCCCGCGTTGGTGCCGCCGGTCGCCGCGAGTCTGACCTTCTGGTAGGCGGCGTAGGTGACGCGGATCAGGAGCAGTTCGAGCAGGAGGTTCGGGCGGGACAGCACCCGGCGCAGCTGGGGCACCAGCGGCACGTGCTTCAGCCGCGCCGGGACCGGCTCCGCGTACTTCGTGGGGACCGGCGCCTGGTAGTACGGCGAGGTGCGCGACAGGAACGGGACCACGGTCGCCGCGGCGAGGGCCGCGAGCAGGACGACGTTGTCGCGCAGGGGGTCCATCGCCGACATGTTCGGCAGCATCATCTTCGCGGGCAGCGTCATCACCAGGACGACGGCGACCGGCCAGACGTACCGGTCCGAGGCCCGCTTGCCGACCCGGCCGACGACCGCGAGCAGCACCCACAGCAGTTGGTGCTGCCAGGTCGTCGGGGACACGGCGATCGCCGCGCAGCCGGTGACGGCGACGGCGAGCAGCAGCTGGCCGTCGCGGGCGTAGCGGACGGCCCGGCGGACACCGAGGACGGCGACGGCGGTGCCGAGCGCGAAGAAGAGGGCGATCTCCAGGGGACCGTTGAGGTCGAGGCGGAGCAGGGCGCCGTGCAGGGACTGGTTGGCGAGGTCGTCGGCCTTGCCGCCCAGGCCGGTGCCGGCCATGTGGTGCACCCAGTAGGTGTACGAGTCGTGCGGCAGCGCCGCCCAGGCCAGCGCGGTCGCCGCGGCGAAGGTGAGCCCGGTGGAGACGGCGGCCTGGCGGCGGCCGGTGAACCACAGCAGCGGGGCGAAGAGCAGCACGGTCGGCTGGAGGGCGGCGGCGAGGCCGATCAGCAGGCCGCTGGCGCGCTCACCTCGGACGACGAAGCAGCCGACCAGCACGAGCAGCACCGGCAGGATGCTGATCTGTCCGAGCCAGAGGGCGTTGCGCACCGGCAGGGAGAGCATCAGCAGGCTGATCGCGACCGGCGCGGCGAGCTGGGAGGTGCGGCGGCTGACGGGCTGGGGCAGGGCGCGGGCGGCGACCAGGCCGAGGGCGACCACCAGCAGCAGGGTGCCGAAGGTCCAGCCCCAGCCGAGGGCCTGTTCGGCCGCGCGGGTGAGCGGTTTGAGGACGAGACCGCCGAAGGGGGTGCCGGTGAACCGCGTGGAGTCATACAGCGACCCCTTGACGTGCAGGACGCCGTTCGGGCCGACCCAGGTCTCCAGATCCGTCAGCCGCTCGCCCCTGGGCGTGCTGAGGACGACGGCCATCTGCCGGACGGCGAGGACCGCCGCGACCAGCCACAGGCCCAGGCGGGCCGCGCGCAGGCGTCCCCTGACCGCCTCGGCAGCCGTTGCCTTGAGGGCATCTGCCGGTCGCCCGCCATGCTCCACGTTCGCCACGCCTCGTCGGCCTCCCGCCCCATTGTTTCTTTCAGCCCCCAGAGGAAGACGCAGGCTACCCCGGCTTCACCTGTCGTCCGGCCTCCTTTTGTCTGGATGACGATAGTCCGCGGGGGGTGGGGTTGCCTCCGGGGGTAGCGAGATGGATCACAGGTAAAGCCCGGGGAAAGCTCTCGGCGGCGGGCAGACGCACCTGCGTAGGCGGCATTTAGGTGCGCTGTGCAACGACTTGGGTACGACCCGTGAGGGCGACAAGTGCGCCTATGGTCGCTTTTCGGCCTGCCGCCAGCGCTGCCGCGTGGGCCCTGCCTCTGTCCCCAACGAAAGGCAGGCGAGCGAAGTCTTGGCCACCGCCACAGCCGCCGTCCCGTCCGTACCCACCCGATCCCGTGAGGTCACCGCCACCGAGCCCGCCCTGGTCCGCCGTGCCGTGAAGGCCGCCGCGCTGGGCAACGCGATGGAGTGGTTCGACTTCGGCGTCTACAGCTACATCGCGGTGACGCTGGGCAAGGTGTTCTTCCCGTCCGGCAACCCGACCGCCCAGCTGCTGTCGACCTTCGGCGCCTTCGCCGCGGCCTTCCTGGTACGGCCGCTGGGCGGCATGGTCTTCGGGCCGCTCGGCGACCGGATCGGGCGGCAGAAGGTCCTCGCCGTGACGATGATCATGATGGCGGCGGGCACGTTCGCGATCGGCCTGATCCCGTCGTACGCGACGATCGGCGTCGGGGCGCCGCTGCTGCTCCTGCTGGCCCGGCTGGTGCAGGGCTTCTCCACCGGCGGTGAGTACGCGGGCGCGTCGACCTTCATCGCCGAGTACGCGCCGGACAAGCGGCGTGGGTTCCTGGGCAGCTGGCTGGAGTTCGGCACGCTGGCCGGCTACATCGGCGGTGCGGGCCTGGTCACGCTGATGACGGCCCTTCTCTCCACGCACGACCTGGTGACCTGGGGCTGGCGCGTCCCGTTCCTGATCGCCGGTCCGATGGGCGTCATCGGCCTGTACCTGCGTATGCGCCTGGAGGAGACCCCGGCCTTCGCGGCGGAGGTCGCCAAGACCGAGTCGAACCGCCCGAAGGTCCCCCTCCGCGAGATGATCACGACCCAGTGGAAGGCCCTCCTCCTCTGCGTCGGCCTGGTGCTGGTCTTCAACGTCACCGACTACATGCTGCTGTCGTACATGCCGAGCTACCTCACCAGTGAGCTCCACTACGACGAGACGCACGGTCTGCTGGTCGTGCTCGCCGTGATGGCCCTGATGATGATCGTGCAGCCCTTCGCGGGCGCCCTCACGGACCGCGTGGGCCGCCGCCCGGTCATCGCGGCCGGCTGCGCGGGCTTCCTCGCCCTCTCCGTCCCGGCCCTGCTCCTGATCCGCCAGGGCAGCCTCGCCGCGGTGGGCCTCGGCATGGGCGCGCTCGGCCTCCTCCTGGTCTGCTTCACCGCCGCGATGCCGTCCGCCCTCCCGGCCCTGTTCCCGACCCGCGTCCGCTACGGCTCCCTCTCCATCGGCTTCAACATCTCGGTCTCCCTGTTCGGCGGCACGACCCCCCTGGTGGTCACGGCCCTGATCAGCACGACGGGCAACATGATGATGCCGGCGTACTACATGATGGCCGCGGCGGTGATCGGCGGAATCGCGGTCTGGTTCATGAAGGAATCGGCAGGCCGCCCGCTCCCGGGCTCGGCACCGTCGGTAGAACGCTGAGCGCACCGACGCAACCCCATCAGCGCGGCCCGCTCCCGGAACACCCCCGGAGCGGGCCGCGCCACCCCTGCCAACAAGCCCCCGCAACACCGGCCCGCCAATGCCGGGAATCCCGGCGTCGGGTCCGAGGAGCACCGCCCCGCGGGCCCACCAGCCTGGCACCCCGCCGACCTCCCTTCGCCTGTTGACCTGGCCGGCCCCCGCCCAGGCCGCAGCAGCCGCAGGCCTGAGCGCCGTACCGCGCTCCCGCGACCAGAACGCCCCCGGAGCGGGCCCCGCTGCGCCCTCCCCCGCGCAACCCCTGCCAAGAAGCCCCTGCAACACCCGCCCATCAGTCCCCGGAATCGCGGCACCAGGGCCTAGGAGCCCCGCCCCGCGGGCCTGGCAGCCCGCCGCCCCACCGACATCCCGCCGCCTGTAGACCCTCACGGCACCCGCCCTGGCCGCAGCAGCCGCAGGCCTGAGCGCCGTACAGCGCTCCCGCGACCAGAACACCCCCGGAGCGGGCCCCGCTGCGCCCGCGACCCCGCCGCGAAGGCCCCGCGCAACCCCCGCCGACAATCCCCGCACCATCCGCCCACCAGTGCCCGGGGTCCCGGCGTCGGGTCCGAGGAGTCCCGCCCCGCGGGCCCACCAGCCCGGCGCACCGCCGACATCCCGTCGCCTGTAGACCATCGCCGGCACCCGCCCAGGCCGTAGCGGCCGCGGGCCTGAGTGCCGTAGCGCGCTTCCGTCTGCGGAACCCGTGATCCGTCCGCTCGTTAGGGAGCCTAGTTAGAATTCTTAACCGACCGCATGGACCAGGCCATCGAAAGGCACAGGGGAATGAGCGAGTCGCAGCTCTGGGGCGCCGTTGACGACTACTTCACCAGCCGGCTCTCGCCCGACGACGAGGTGCTGGAGGCGGCCCTGCGGGACAGTGAGGCGGCCGGGCTGCCGGCGATCGCCGTCACCGCGCCCCAGGGCAAGCTGCTGCAACTCCTCGCCGAGATCCAGGGCGCCCGCACCATCCTGGAGATCGGCACCCTCGGCGGCTACAGCACCATCTGGCTGGCCCGCGCCCTGCCCGAGGACGGCCGGCTGGTCTCCCTGGAGTACAGCGCCAAGCACGCCGAGGTCGCCGTCCGCAACATCGCGCGCGCCGGCCTCGACCGGCTCGTCGACGTGCGCGTCGGCCCCGCCCTGGAGTCGCTGCCCAAGCTCGCCGACGAGAACCCGGCCCCCTTCGACCTGGTCTTCATCGACGCGGACAAGGCCAACAACCCGCACTACGTGGAATGGGCGCTGAAGCTCACCCGCGCCGGCAGCCTGATCATCGTGGACAACGTCGTACGGCAGGGCCGGGTCGCCGACGCGGACAGCACCTCCCCGGACGTCGTGGGCACCCGCGCCGCCATCGAACTCATCGCCGAACACCCCAGGTTGACGGGTACGGCCGTCCAGACGGTCGGCGGCAAGGGGTACGACGGGTTCGCGCTGGCGCGGGTGCTGTAGGCGGCGGAGCCGCCCCACGGGCCCCGGCTAGAACTCGTGGAAGAACCCCACGTTGACGCTGCGCGGGGCGGTGCGGTCGCGGATGACGATCTCGCCGTTGCCGCCCCGGGGCAACGCCACCGTCCCGCCGTAGGCGAGCGGCTGCGCGTACTCCCCGACCACCAGCCGGACCTCCGAGGACGGGTCGGGCTGCGAACCGCGCAGCCAGGTCACCTGCCAGGTGCCCTCCGGCCCGCACACGAACTCCAGATGGACCCGGGAGACGAACAGCCAGTCGTCCGGCGTCACCAGTCGGCACGCGGACTTGTCCCGGCCCACCCGCAGCACGGCACCGGGCTCGCTCGGCGCGTCGGCCATCAGCATGCCCGCCGTGGCCCCCTCTTCCCCGGAGACGGTGGCCATGGTCAGTTCGAGCACGTGCGCTCCTCGTGAAGTGTCCTTACACAGCGGGCGCATGATAAATCGCCCGGCCAGGTCGCGTCCGGCACAATGGAGTCATGACCGAGCGAAAGCCACCGGGCGTCCCGTTCGAGTCCTGGGTCGACAAACAGATCCGCGACGCGGAGAGACGCGGAGAGTTCGCCCAACTGGCCGGAGCGGGCAAGCCGTTGCCCGCCGGAACCGACACCACGTACGACGAACTGTGGTGGATCAAGCAGAAGATGGCCCGTGAGGGCCTCTCGGTCCTGCCACCGACCCTCGCCCTGCGCAAGGAGGCCGAGGACGCCCTCGCCGCGGCGTACGCGGCGCCCTCGGAACGCATCGCCCGCAAGATCGTCACGGACGTCAACGTCAAGATCCGGGACATGATGTTCAAGCCGCCGCCCGGGCCTCCACTCGGGATGAAGCCGTACGACGTCGAAGAGGTCGTACGCGAGTGGCACAGGCGCCGGACGGCGGCGGAAGAGTCGGCGGGAGAGTCAGCCGTGTAGCAGGCGCTCGGCGAGCTCGCGGTAGTCGCGCAGGGCGAGCCGGAGCTGTTCGGTGTCGGGGTGCGTGCCCTTGCCCTCGGCCTCGTCACCGTCCTGCCAGGACGACCGCAGGGTGCGCCGCCGCCGGGTCACGGCCTCCGCGAACCGGCCGGCGATCTCCTCGACCACCTGGTCGGCCTCCCGCACGGCGTTCCGCGGCTCGTCGACGAACCCGGAGACCGCCTGCCGCAGCCGCAGCTCCAGCTTGTCGCACTCCTCGTGAGGGAGCAGACGGGCGGTGGAGCCGGTGCCGGAGGTGCGGGAACTGGTGCCGGAGGTGCTGGAACCCGTGCCGGAGGTCGCGGTGCCGGGACCGGAGGTGGCCGTGCCGGGTTCGGTGAGGTCGCTGGTGTCCGTGACACCCGTGGTGCCGGAGGCAGAGGCTCCGGAGGCACCGGTGTCCTCGGAGCGGGCCTCGTCCGGGGTCGGGAACGGGGGGACCGTCCGGCCGTGGCCGCTGTCGCCGCCCGCCACGTCCTCCCGGTTCCGGTCCGTGGTCTCGCGCTCGGCCTCGTTCGGCGTCGGTGCCGCCGTCCGCCGCGTGGTCCCGTCGGCGTCGGCGCTCTTCCTCGCGCCCGTACCCGGGCCGGTCGTTGCGTCGGTCATGTCGCTCAACTGCCCTTCACATGACGTCGGTTGAGAGCGAACGGCAGGTGGCCGTTCGTTCGGGTGGCCGCCGGGGCCTGGGACTTCTCGTCGGCGTGGTGGATCGGCGAGGTGAGGTCCTCGAAGAGCGCGCGGGCCTCGACCATGGCCTCCCGCAGCTCCTCCGTGTCCGCCCGCTCGCCGTCCCGGCCGCTCGCTCCGACGACGCCGTGGACGCGCCGGTAGCCGTGGACGTGGTGACCGTGGTGCACGGAGATCGCCTCGAGCTGCTCCTCGTACTTGCCGTCCGGGAAGCCGCGCACGGCGGCCAGCTCCGACAGCAGCCGGTCGGCCTCGGCCACCGCCTCCCGCGGCGAGTCGACGAACCGCTCCTGCGCGGCCGCCCAGCGAGCCTCGAACTGCTCGCGCTGAGCCGGCTCCAGCGCCCGCTCGCGCAGCGAACCGTGCCGCTCCACGCGCTCGGTGAGCTCGCGCTCGGCGGCCTGGGTGTCCCCGTTGTGCCGGGCCAGCGTCCGGTCGTACTCGGGCCCGAAGCGCCGCTTCAGGTTCCGGCCGCCGTGCGGGCCCCGGGCGCGCGAGGTCAGGACGGCCGCGACAACGACCACGGCCGCCACGATCACAATCAGAGCAATGATCAAGCCTGTGGACATGGGTGCCTTCCAGTGTGTCGGCCCCTCGGGCCGGTTCTTTGACCGGGTTGCCCGCGAACCCCCGCTCAAACTGCGCCGGAAATCCATGGGACCGGCGTGTCGAATGAGCCGCGGCCCGATCGACGGCAGGGTGAGGGCGCCACCCAGGGCGCCGGATTCCGAGGAGGTCATGATCATGGGTGAGGTCATCGCACGGCTGGCCATGTCGCTGGACGGGTACATCGCGGGCCCCGAGTCGGGGCGGGAGCACCCCCTGGGGATCGGCGGGGAGCGAATGCACTCGTGGGTGTTCGGGCTGCGCAGCTTCCGCCGGATGCAGGGTGTGGAGGGCGGGGCGACGGGCCCGGACGACGACCTGATCGCCGAGCACATCGAGCGGCCCGGCGCGGTCGTGATGGGGCACGGCATGTTCATCACGGGCGAGATCCCGTGGGGCGAGGAGCCGCCCTTCCATGCGCCGGTGTACGTCGTCACCCACCACCCCCGCGAGCCCCTCGTCCGCAAGGGCACGACCTTCCACTTCGTCACCGAGGGGCCCGGGCGCGCGCTGGAGCTGGCCCGCGCGGCGGCCGGCGACAAGGACGTCTCCCTGGCGGGCGGCGCCGACCTGGTCCAGCAGTTCATCCGCGCGGGGTGGCTGGACGAGCTGCTGCTGCACGTCGTGCCGGTGCTCGCCTGTGGCGGTCGCCGGCTGTTCGACAACCTCGGCGACCAGCACATCGAGTGGCGCAAGACCCAGGTCCTGGACTCCCCCGAGGTCACGCATATCCGGTTGCGCAAGGTGCCCGCGTCCGGCTGAGAATGCCGTCCATGACCTGGACCGTAGCCCCGGAGCCCGTCGACTCGGCCGTGGCCGCCGCCCTGTGGCGGGCGTACTACACGGAGGTCAGCGACCGCTGGTACCTCCTGCACGAAGGGCACCGGACGGACCCCGCGGAACTGGAGCGGGAGATCGCCGCCAACCCCGGCTCCGAACTCGCCCCGCCCACCGGGCGGTTGCTCGTCGCGCGGTACGACGGCGTGCCGGCCGGCTCGGCGGGCGTACGGCTGCTGGACGCGGCGACCGCCGAGCTGACCCGGGTGTTCGTGGCCGAGGGGATGCGCGGCAGGGGCGGCGCCCCGCTCCTGGTGAGCGCCGCCGAGGAGGCCGCCCGCGCCCTCGGCGCCCGGCGGTTGGTCCTCGACACCCGCGGCGACCTCGTGGAGGCGCGTGCCCTGTACGCGCGGCTCGGGTACCGCGAGACCGAGGCGCACAACGACGACCCGTACGCCGAGCACTGGTTCCGCAAGGAGCTGGTCAACTGAGCTCGGTCGTCCGGCCCTTCTGCGGCTGTTCGCGTTCCGAGCCGCACAGCTCGTCGTTCAACTCCTTCACCAGTTGGACGAGGTCGGTCGGGCGGTCCGGGCCCCACCAGTCGCCCAGGAGTCCGGCGAGGGAGTCCTCACGGGCCCGGGAGAGCCGCTCGGCGACCTCGCGGCCGGTGTCGCTGAGGACGAGGTCGAGGCCCTCGCGGACGGCCAGGCGCCGTTCCTCGACCTGGCGGGAGGCGTCGAGGATGACCTCCAGCGGCACAGGACCGCGCTCGGCGAGGACACCCGGCTCGACCCAGCCGTAGCGCTTGATCCGCAGCAGCAGCCAGCTCGCGCCCGGCAGCAGGTCGTAGCCCGCCCGCTCGGTGATGGTGCGGTAGATCTCGCGCCGGCCCTCCCGGGTGCCGAGCACGGACAGCGCGCGGCACACCTCGTCGTACGAGGAGCGTTCGACCGGGTTGCTGGCCAGGGTCTCCGTGACGTCGGGCGCGGTGACCGAGCCGCGCAGCTTGTCCTCCTTGAGGAACCAGGCGAGCACGAAGCCGAGCAGCGCGACGGGGGCCGCGTAGAGGAAGACGTCGGTGATGGAGGAGGCGTACGCGTGCACGGCGGGGGCGCGCAGGGCGGGCGGGAGCGAACCGATGCCGCGCGGGTCGGACTTGAGCGCGTCCGCCGAGACCCCGCCCGGCAGCCGGGCGCCCCGGAAGGCGTCCGCGAGCTTGTCGGAGAGACGGCCGGCGAAGACCGTACCGAAGATCGCCACGCCGAAGGACGCGCCGATCGAGCGGAAGAAGGTCGCGCCGGAGGTGGCGACGCCGAGGTCCTCGTAGGAGACCGCGTTCTGCACGATGAGCACCAGGACCTGCATGACCAGGCCGAGTCCGAGACCGAAGACGAAGAAGTACGTGCTCATCACGGCGGTGGAGCTGTTCTCGTCGAGCCGGTGGAGCAGGAGCAGGCCGATCGTGGTGACGGCGGTACCGGCGATCGGGAAGACCTTCCAGCGGCCCGTACGGCTGACGATCTGTCCGGAGACGGTGGACGACAGCAGCAGGCCGAACACCATCGGCAGCATGTGCACACCGGAGAGGGTGGGCGTGACGCCCTGCACGACCTGCAGGAAGGTCGGCAGATAGGTCATCGCGCCGAACATGGCGAAGCCGACGATGAAGCTGATGACGGCGGAGAGCGTGAAGGTGCGGACGCGGAACAGCTTCAGCGGCAGGACGGGTTCGGCGGCGGCCCGCTCGACCTGCACGAACACGACGGCGAGGAGGACGCCCAGCACCGCGAGTCCGACGATCTGCGGCGAGCCCCAGTCCCAGGTGGTGCCGCCGAGCGAGGCCACCAGCACCAGACAGGTGGCGACGGAGGCGATGAGGACGGTGCCGAGGTAGTCGATGACGTGCCGGGTGTCCTTGCGCGGGATGCGCAGCACGGCCGCGATCACGGTGAGCGCGACGACGCCGACGGGGAGGTTGACGTAGAACACCCAGCGCCAGCTCAGATGCTCGGTGAACAGTCCTCCCAGCAGCGGCCCGAGCACACTGGTCGCCCCGAACACGGCCCCGAACAACCCTTGGTAGCGTCCGCGTTCCCGCGGCGGTACGACGTCCCCGACGATCGCCATCGACAGCACCATCAACCCGCCGCCGCCGAGCCCCTGGACGGCCCGGAAGGCGATCAGCTGGGGCATGTTCTGCGCCATGCCGCACAGCGCGGAGCCCACCAGGAAGATCACGATCGCGGTCTGGAACAGCCGTTTGCGCCCGTACTGGTCGCCGAGCTTGCCCCACAGCGGGGTCGCGGCGGTGGAGGCCAGCAGGTAGGCGGTGACGACCCAGGACAGGTGCTCGAGCCCGCCGAGGTCGCTGACGATCGTCGGCAGCGCAGTGGACACGATGGTCTGGTCGAGCGCGGCGAGCAGCATGCCGAGCAGTAGTGCGCCGATCGAGACGAGGACGTTCCCGGGCACGTGCGGGTCCCGCGCCTGCCGTACGTGCCCGGCCACAGCGGGCGCATCCCCTGCCATGAAGGCCTCCCTGGTTTCAAGTCGTTCCGCGGCGTGTTCCGCCGTGATTTCCCATCGTGGTGGGAGTGACCGGATATGGCTTGTCGAGTCCTGCGGAAGGAGGGATTCCGGGGGCTTGTGGGAGATGGGATGGAGAAGATCTGCATAATCCTTGGAGCTCGCGAGGCGAGCGCGTGTCCATGTGGAGGGAGGGACGAACGCGTGACAGACCCGGAGGGTCGGCGGTGCCCGGAGTGCGGAGCACCGAGAGACGCCGACAACACGCCGTCCTGCGCCTGCACCCGGCGCGCGTCCGAGGCCCTGCGTGAGACCCGTACGGCGGAGGCGGCAGCGGCGGAGGACTTCGACCCGCTGCGCATTCGGCCGTACGTGGAGCTGGAGGGCGCCGACGCGGGTACGACGATGCCGTTACGGACGGTCCGCCCCGAGGGACCGGGCCCGGCCGCGACGCCCGTGCCGCAGACTCCCCCCGAGGCCGGGCCCAGCACCCAGGACCTGCGGCTGTTCGAGGCGGGGCCCACGGAACACGAACCGGGGGACGACACCGGACGGCCGCGCGGCCGTCGCCGTACCGTGCTGCTGGGCGCGGCCGGGGCGGTCGTCGCCGTGGTGGCCGCGGCGGGGCTGGCGAGCGGGCTGTTCTCCTACGAGCCGCCCTCCCGGGACGACGCACTGCCGCACGACGTCCGCGCGAGCGTGCCGGACACGTCGCCGAGCACGGCGTCGGTGACGCCGTCGGGCCTGGCGGTCCCGGTGCGGCCGTCCGCCGCGCCGACACCGTCCGTCAGCTCCTCGGCGTCCGCCTCACCGACCCCGTCCACGACACCGAGTTCCTCGCCGACTCCGTCCCGCTCGCCGAAGCCGGCGACGACTCCGCCCACGGTCACGGCCACCGGCACCGTCGGCGCGCCGAACGCCCAGCCCAACACCCAGCCCCCGGTCCTCCGCCCCGGCTCCGAGGGCCCCGAGGTCACCGAACTCGAACTGCGCCTCACCCAGCTGGGCCTCTACACCCGCAAGCCTTCGGGCCACTACAACGAGGGCGTACAGGACGCGGTGACGAGATACCAACAGGCCCGAGGCCTCAGCGTCCCGGAGTACGGGGTCTACGACCTCGTGACCCGGTCACACCTGGAGTCGGAGACGACGGAGCCGTGACGACTCCGGTACCGGCCAACTGGCCGCCCATCCCGATCAGGACGGCCCGTCTCGTGCTCCGCGCGTCCGAGCCCAGGGACCGCGCGGCCTTCGTGAAGCTGTTCTCGTCGCCGGAGGTGGGCACCTACGTCGGCGGCCCCCGACCGCGCGCCGAGCTCGAACAGAAGACGCCGGAAGTTCCCGGACGACGGCCCGGTCTGTTCGTGGTCGAACTCGACGGAGCGATGATCGGCATGATCACGGTGGACCGGCGCGACAAGGAACGCCCGGGTCACGTCCGCCCGGAAGCGGGCGAGACGGAGCTCGGCTACATGTTCCTGCCGCACGCCTGGGGCCATGGTTACGCCGCCGAGGCTTGTGCGGCGGCGCTCGGCTGGTTCAGTGACGTGTCTCCCCGTGAGCCGGTGGTGCTGTGCGCCCAGACCGCCAACGTCCGCTCGACGCGCCTGGCGACGCGACTGGGGTTCGCCCAGGTGGAGCGGTTCGAGGAGTACGGCGCCGAGCAGTGGTTCGGCGTGTGGCGCGGGGGGCCGCTCCGGCAGCGGTCGCCGGACCAAACGGACCTGGTGAAGTCCGCTGCGGTTCGGTAGCGCCCCCGAAGGGGCGCGGGGAACTGCGCGACCGGCCACGATGGCGCCGCGGACGACCGACGACGCATCCGGCACTTCCAGCGGAGCGCTTAGCCGACGTACAGGCGGATTCCTCCGTCCGCGGTCGCCTCCACCCGTACCTGGGTGAGGTCCCGCACCACGACGTCCGGGTCGTGGAAGTCGGCGCGGGCGCCGACGCCCACCACGCGCATCCCGGCGGAGCGGCCGGCCGCGATGCCCGCGGCGGAGTCCTCGAACACCACGCACTGCGCGGGGTCCACTCCCAGTTCGGCGGCGCCCTTCAGGAAGCCCTCGGGGTCGGGCTTGCTGGCGCCCACGCACTCCGCCGTGATGCGGATCTCGGGCAGCTCCAGGCCGGCCGCGGCCATCCGGGCCGTGGACAGGGCCACGTCCGCCGATGTCACCAGCGCGTGGGGCAGGCCCCGCAGCGACGCCAGGAACGGGCCCGCTCCGGCGATCGGCACGACCCCGTCGACGTCCGCGGTCTCCTCCGCGAGCATGCGGGCGTTGTCGGCAAGGTTCTGCTCCATCGGGCGGTCGGGGAGCAGCAGCGCCATGGTCGCGTGTCCCTGACGTCCGTGCGCCACCTTCATCACCTCGTCGCCGTCCAGCCCGTGCCGCTCGGCCCAGCGCCGCCAGATGCGCTCGACGACGGCGTCGGAGTTCACGAGGGTGCCGTCCATGTCCAGCAGGAGGGCGCGGGCGGTCAGGACGGTGGGCACGGTGGTGACCGTCATCGGCAGCTCCAAGACGTGGCGGAAGGGCGCGTCGAGCAGACCCCGGAAGGGACAAAGCGCCCCGCCCGCCGGTCAGGGAAAACGGGCGGGGACCACTTTGTTTCTCCACGGTACAAAACCGGGCCGACATCCGCCACCACCGGGCGGAGAGTTCACCGGCCGTTCAGCTCGGGCCACGGCGGGCGCGCGCCGCTCAGCCCGCGATCGCCTCCCACAGCCCCCACACCCCGAGCCCCAGCATCAGCAGCGCCGCGATCTTGGTGATGAGCGCCAGCGGCACCCGCTTCATCAGCGCCTTTCCGCCGACGATGCCGAGCCCGGCCACCGCCCAAAGGGCCAGTACCGCGCCCAGGCCGACCGACAGCGGGTCGTCGTAGCGGGCCGCGAGGTTCGCCGTCATGATCTGCGTCAGATCACCGAACTCGGCGACGAGGATGAGCATGAAGCCGGCGCCGGCGACCTTCCAGAAGGACTGGTCCTCGGGCCGGCGGATCTCCTCCTCGTCCTCGCCCTTCTGCAACAGCAGCATCGCGGCGCCGGCCAGGAACAGCACCCCCGTCAGCGCGTGCACCAGCCCTTGCGGCAGCAGGGTCAGGACACTGCCGGCGGCCACGGCGAGCACGACGTGCAGCGCGAAGGCGGCGGCGACGCCCGCGAAGACGTACGAGGCGCGATAGCGCGTGCCGAGCACGAGCCCGGCCAGCGCTGTCTTGTCCGGCAGCTCGGCGAGGAAGACGACGCCGAAGACGAGCGCCGTGACGGTGATGCTGATCAAGAGGTCCTCAATCGGTCGGGCCGCCCCACCGAGAGTGATCACGTCTTCGGGAAGACACCTCGGCAGGGCAGCGCACTGGTCACCCGCGCCATGGGCACGGGCATGCACTGCTTGCCGAAGGTCTCGCTGGCGAGGTCCCTGGGACCCGCCTCCGGGCGCCGGCTCAGACGAGCTGAGCAGTATGTCGACGGTCCGGCGAAGAGCTACTCCCCTTCTGCGCCGTCCATGGTACGCGACGCCCGAGCGGGAGAAAGTTCGACCGTGAACCTTGTCGTGTCATGTACGCGTCACTAACTTCTTACCGAACGCTCACCCGTCCGCAACACGGCGCGACGAGCATTCCCCCGCTCGCCCTTCAACGCCCCAGCCCGACAAGGGAGTTCGCATGCCGAAGTTCTACGCGCGTCGACGGCTCAGCATACTCGCGGCTCTTACCGGTCTCATAGCCTCCGCGGCCCTCTTCAACGGCCCGGCCGCCTCCGCCGCCCTGCCCACCCCGGTCAGCGCCGCCACCGCCCGCAGCTACCTCGCCTCGCTCACCGTGGCCACCGAGAACCGCACCGGCTACAGCCGCGACCTGTTCCCGACCTGGATCACCATCTCCGGCACGTGCAACACCCGTGAGTACGTCATCAAGCGGGACGGCAGCAGCGTCGTCACCAACTCCGCCTGCACCGCGACCAGCGGCTCCTGGTACTCGCAGTACGACGGGGTCACCACCACCGACCCGAGCACCTTCGACATCGACCATGTCGTGCCGCTCGCCGAGGCCTGGGACTCCGGCGCCTCGGCGTGGACCACCGCCCAGCGCCAGGCCTTCGCCAACGACGTCACCCGCCCGCAGCTCATCGCTGTCTCAGCCAGCTCCAACCGCTCCAAGGGCGACGACGACCCGGCCGAGTGGGTGCCCACCCGTTCCGCGTACGTCTGCACCTACGTCCGCGCCTGGGTCCAGGTGAAGTACTACTACGACCTCTCCGTCGACTCGACCGAGAAGTCCGCCCTGCAGAGCTACCTCGCCGGTTGCTGATCGTTACGCACGGAGCCTCCCCCTGCACCTCCGTCGTTCCGTACCGTACGGTGCGACGGAGGAGCGTGATCTGGTGGCTGAGCTGCGTCTGGGGCCGTTGCTGAGGTACATCGGCGGCTCGAGTGCGACCGTGTGGGTCGAGGCCGGCCGGCCGGGCACCGCCGAGGTGCGGTGTGCGGACGGCGCCTCCGGGACGGCCCGCACCTTCCAGATCTGCGGACACCACTACGCCCTCGTCCCGGTCACCGGACTCACCCCGGGGGCCGCGACGGCGTACGAGGTCTTCCTGGACGGCACGCGTGTGTGGCCGGCGCCCGACTCCCCTTTCCCGCCCTCCGTCATCCGCGTCCCCGCCGACGACGAGGGCGTCCGCGTCTCCTTCGGCTCCTGCCGCTGGGCCGCCCCGGCCGCCGACGGGAACGACCCCGTCGGCCCGGACGCCCTGGACGCGCTCGCCCAGCGCATCGCGGCCGACCCGGACGGCGAACGCCCCGACGTGCTGCTGCTGTTGGGCGACCAGGTGTACGCCGACGAGGTCTCCGACGCCACCCACCGCTGGCTCGCCGCCCGCCGCGACCTGAGCGAGCCGCCCGGCGGCGAGGTCGCGGACTACGAGGAGTACACCCGCCTCTACTACGAGTCCTGGCTCGACCCCGAGGTGCGCTGGCTGCTGTCCACCGTGCCGACCTGCATGATCTTCGACGACCACGACGTCATCGACGACTGGAACACCTCCGCCGCCTGGCTCGACGACATGCGCGCGACCCCGTGGTGGCGGGAACGGCTGCTGAGCGGACTGATGTCGTACTGGGTGCACCAGCACCTGGGCAACGTGTCCCCGGACGAGCTGGCGGCCGACCCGGTCTACGCGGCCGTACGCGAACTGCCCGACGGAACCGACGAGTTGCGCGCGCACGCCTGCCGGGCCGACGCCGATGCGGCCGCGGTGCGCTGGAGTTACCGGCGTGACTTCGGCCGGGTGCGGCTGCTGATGGTCGACGCGCGGGCGGCCCGCGTCCTGGAGGAGGAGAACCGGGCCATGCTCGACCCGGGCGAGGCCAAGTGGCTGCGCGAGCAGGTGCTGGACGCGCGGGACGCGTACGACCACCTCCTCATCGGCACCTCGCTGCCCTGGCTGCTGCCGCACCTGGTGCACGACGTCGAGGCCTGGAACGCGGCCCTGTGCCGGGGCGACCGCGGGGCTCGCTGGGCTCGGTTCGGGGAGGATCTGCGGCGGAAGGCGGATCTGGAGCACTGGGCCGCCTTCCCGGCCTCGTTCGCCGCGCTGGCGGAGCTGATCGCCGAGGTCGGCTCGGGGGCCCGGGCACCGGCGACGGTGCTGGTGCTGTCCGGCGACGTCCATCACGCGTACGTGGCCGAGCCGACGTGGGTCACCGGCGCCGGGCCGGACGCGCGGGTGCTGCAGCTGACCTGCTCACCGGTGCACAACGCCATTCCGCGGGCGATGCGGTTCGGCTTCCGCTTCGGGTGGAGCGCGGTGGCCCGCGCACTGGGACGGCGGTTCGCCCGGCACGGCAGGTGCGCGCCGACGCCGGTCAAGTGGCGCAAGAAGGGCGGGCCCTGGTTCGGCAACCAGCTCATGTCCCTCGCGCTGCACGGCCGTTCGGCGCGGCTGCGGCTGGAGCAGGCACGGACGGACGGCGAGCTCACGCTGGTGGAGGAGTCCGTCCTCAGCAAGTGACCGGCCGCCTGATCCGGCGGGACCGCAGGTGAACGTCCTGTGCCGATCACATGTGCCCCCCGAGGAACTCCTGTCACACCACGGGCGTACGCTGTATGGCTGTTGATGGCCGCCCCTGCCGCTCCCCCGCGACGCTGCGGCTCGGTACGGGCCACCGGGGGAGTTCACGGGGAGTCGTGGTGCTGGAGAGTTTGGGCTCGCTGACCGGCAGCCCTTGGATCTACGTCATGGTGGCGCTGTCGGTGCTGCTCGACGTGTTCCTGCCCGTCCTGCCCAGCGGTGTGCTGGTGATCACGGCCGCGACGGCGGCGGCCGCGGGCTCGGCCACCGGCACGGTGCCGCACCGGGTCCCGGACATCATCGCCCTCACCCTGTGCGCGGCCTGCGCGTCCGTCCTCGGCGACCTGGTCGCCTACCGCCTCGCCTGGCGCGGCGGCGAACGCCTCGACCGCGCCATCGCCCGCTCCCGCCGGCTCTCCGGCGCGCAGGAACGTCTCGGCGCGGCCCTGGCCCGGGGCGGCGGCGCCCTGGTCATCCTCGCCCGCTTCGCCCCGGCCGGCCGCTCGGTCGTCTCCCTCGGCGCCGGCGCCGCCCACCGCCGGGCCCGCGACTTCCTGCCCTGGTCGGCGCTGGCGGGCCTGGCCTGGGCGGTCTACAGCGTGGCACTGGGGTACTACGGCGGCCAGTGGCTGGGTACGACATGGCTGGCGACCGGGGTGTCGGTGCTGGCGCTGTTCGGGGCGGGGGCCGGGGCGGCGTACGTGGTGCGCCGGCCGGCGAAGGCGTCCTAGCGACGGCGGGCCGACAGCTTCTCGGCCGCTCGGCCTCTCGGCCCCTCGGCCGCTCAGCCTCTCAGGCCGACGCTTTCTGTCCCCGCACCTCGAGGCCGTCCAGCAGTTCCGCCGTGGCCTGCGCGATCACCTCGACGGCGTGGTCGAACACCTCCCGGTTGTGCGCGGCGGGCGCCCGGAACCCGGACACCTTCCGCACGAACTGCAGGGCCGCGGCCCTGATCTCCTCCTCGGTCGCCTCCTCGGGCAACACGGGCGGACGAAGTGTCTTGATGCTCCGGCACATGCGACCAGTCTCACGCATGGGGCACGGCCCTGCCAGGCTCTTCGGCGGCCCGGGCGGTCAGGGAGACTCGTGCAGGTCCGCTCGCCAGTCGTTGGACTTGATCGGGTGGCCCTTCGGGTACTCCAGGTCGACCGGCCCGAGCAGGGTGAACCCGGCTCGCCTGCACACGGAGTTCGACGGTGCGTTCTCCACCTTCGGGAAGGCATGCAGAAAGCGGTGCTCACCAGCCTCCCGGGCGGCGACGATGACGGCCCGGGCCGCCGCGACGGCCAGCCCGCGTCCCTGGAACTCGGGCAGTACGCCCCACCCCGTCTCCCACACCACGCCTTCCCGCCACTCCCGCTCCCAGAACCCGACGGACCCGACCGTCTCCCCGCCCTCCGTCGACACGACCCGGTACATCTGCCCGTCCCCCAACGCGAGGTAGCGGCGGTGGCGCGCGGCGACCTTCTCCTCGCTCTCCGGCCCGCCCAAGTGCTCGGTCATCTCAGGGCTGTTGAGCCTGCGCAACAACCACAGGTCTCCTTCACCCCAAGGCTCGAGCCGCACCTGCTGCTCCCCACCCGTGATCTCCATGCCGCCACCATAGGACCCGGGTCTGACAGTCCCCCGTGTCTAGCCGCGCGGCCTGTCCGGTTCGGCGCCGGTGAGGGTGCGGCCGGCGTCCCACAGACGGGCCGCGACCGTCGGATCCGTGAGGTGGGTCCAGAGCGGTTCCTCGCGGGGCGTGCCGCGCAGGCCGAAGTGGCGGGGGCCCCACAGCTGTCCTCCGCGCACGGTGGGGTCGAGGACCGCCCGGACGGCCGGCCAGGCACCGGCGTCCTTGCCCTGGACGAGGAGGGCGGCGGGGGCCGCGCGCAGACGAGCGGCGGCGGTCACCGCGGGCAGCGGCGGGCGGGCGGGGGTGAGGGCGCCCAGGGCACCGCCGGGGTGGACCACCACGCTGGTCACCGTGCTGCCGTGGGCGCGCAGGCGGCGGTCGAGTTCCAGGCCGAAGTACATCTGCGCCAGTTTGGAGCGTCCGTAGGTGCGCTTGGGCCGGTAGTCCCGGTGGGACTGCAGGTCGGTGAGGTCCAGCCGTTCCGACTTCGCGGCGAAGCTGCCCACGGTGACGACACGGGCCGCCGGCGCGGCCGCCAGCAGCGGCATCAGGTGGGCGGTGAGTGCGAAGTGGCCGAGGTGGTTGGTGCCGAACATCAGCTCATGGCCGTCCCCCGTCTCACGGCGCGGGGGGTCGTCGAGCGCGACCCCGGCGTTGAGGACGACCGCGTCGAGCCGTTCCACCTCCAGCGCCCCCGCCGCCGTACGCAGCGACGCCTGGTCGGCGAGGTCCAGCCGCAGGGCACGCACCCGCGCGCCGGGCACCCGGGACCTGATCGACTCCAGGGCGGTCTCGGCCTTCGCCGGGTCCCTGCTGCCCAGCACGACGGTGGCCCCGGTGGCGGACAGCTGCTCGGCGGTGAAGTAACCGATCCCCGCGTTGCCGCCGGTGACCAGGAACACCCTGCCCTCGGCACGCGGTGGCCGGTGGACGTCCCAGGCGGACGGACTGGAGGACGTGAACGACATGAGGCGGACTCCCTTGCCACGGATGCTGCGAACGTGTGCCACCCACGCTTCCGGCCCCCACCGACACATCGCCCACCGATCCCCGACAGCCGCACCCCACGACCGACATCCCCCCGACAAACCACTCAGCCGTGCCACCCGGTTCGACGGAGGATGTCGAGAACGGCCCACCACCTCCGTCCCGGAGACGGCCGAACCACCCAGGCCACACCCCGGACCCCGCACCCCGCACCCCGCACTCAAGGAGCCCAGCATGACGATCCAGCGGATGGACAACGTCCTCATCGTGGTCGACGACCTCGACGCCGCCATCGCCTTCTTCGTCGAACTCGGCATGGAACTGGAGGGCAAGGGGCCCGTCGAGGGACCGTGGGTCGAACAGGTCATCGCGCTGGACGGCGTCCGGCAGGACGTCGCGATGCTGCGCGTCCCGGGTGGACACGGCCGCATCGAACTGGCGAGGTTCCACACGCCGAGGGCGGTCACCGCCGAGCCGAAGGACGCGCCGGCGAACACGCTGGGCATCCGTCGCGTCATGTTCGCCGTCGACGACCTCGACGACACCCTCACCCGCCTGCGCACCCACGGCGCCGAACTCGTCGGCGAAGTGGTCCGGTACGAGAACGTCTACCGCCTCTGCTACGTCCGCGGCCCCGAGGGCATCGTCGTCGGACTCGCCGAGGAAATCGGCTGAACGGCGGGGCGATGAGTTCGGGGGCCCGGGACGGTCTACCGGTCGTGGGCGGGTCAGGAGGCTCGTCGCGAGGGCGGCGGCAGGTCGCCACCGATCAGGAGGGCAGCGCGATGAGCGGACGTAGGGGCAGGGTGACCTGCGATCTCTCGATCTCGGTCGACGGGTATGCGGCGGGGCTCAACCAGAGCGAGGAGCGGCCGTTCGGTGACGACGGCGGTGACGGGTGGGGCGGCAGGCTGCACGCCTGGATGTTCGAAACCCCCGAGGAGAACCGGACCGAGTTGGGGCGGATGACGGCCGCCAAGGCGTACGTCCTGGGCCGCAACATGTTCGGCCCGGTGCGGGGCGCGTGGGACCGGGAGTGGAACGGCTGGTGGGGCGAGGATCCGCCGTTCCACGCCCCGGTCTTCGTGCTCACCCACCACCCGCGCGGCCCGCAGCCGATGAAGGGCGGCACCACGTTCCACTTCGTGACCGACGGAATCGAATCCGCGCTGGCACGCGCGCGTGAGGCGGCCGAGGGCGGCGACGTGTCCGTCCAGGGCGGCGCGACCACCGTCAACCAGTACCTCGCCGCGGGCCTGATCGACGAGCTGCGGCTGCACATCGTGCCGTTCACGCTCGGCGCCGGCACGCGGTTGTTCGACGGCGTCCCCGCCCTGCGTCTCGAGCAGGTGGAGTCCCGGGCGGCGAGTGCGGTCACCCACGTGACCTATCGCGTGCGGTCCTGAACGGAGGACGGTGGCACCGAACCGCCACTGCCCGAACTCCTCTCACCTTCGTTCGTGTGAACCCCCCTCGTTCGTGTGAACCACCCGAAGGAACTCGCATCCCAAATTCGAACAGGCGTAGCATTGTGGCGTGGCAACGACCTATGACTTCCCCAGTGACCTCCTCGCCGGTCAGGAGGAGCTGCCTCAGGTCCGGGCCGAGCTGTCGGCCCTGCTCAAGCGTCTCCCCTGGTCGGTCGAGCCCCTGGACGGTTTCAGCGACACCGGCGGCTGGCGCAAGGTGGAGCGGCCCGCCTCCCCGGGGTGGACGCCCGACGAACAGGCCGAGGTCGAGAAGCTCCGCCGCCGTGAGCACGAACTGGCGGTGTTCGTCACCACGCACCGCTTCTGGACCGAGGTCACGACCGACGACCGGGTGGACGCCCGCACGAGGCTGAAGCACGCGCGCGAGGAGAGGGAGACGGCGCGGGAGTGAACGCGGAAGACCCCGGCCGAGACGGCCGGGGTCTTCTCATCCGGTGGGCGCGGACGGTTTCGAACCGCCGACATCCTGCTTGTAAGGCAGGCGCTCTACCCCTGAGCTACGCACCCGAGACGAGTCGACAGCCTACCTTGCCGGAGGCAGTGCCCCGCAAACCCGTTTCGAACATCCTGCCCGGTACATCCTGCCCGGTCGGGGGGATAACCCCACCCCGCATCCGGGAGCGTCCCGGATCCCCCTCCCGCTCCCCGCTCCGTACGGTCGTAGAGCCTCAACAGTCCGTTTCGGGAAGCAGTCCGTTGCGGGAAGTCCGTCTCAGGGGGAGATCGTCATGGCCAGTCGCAGCAACGTCGCCCGGGGGGCGCTGGGTGTCGTCGCCGTCGCGTTGATCGGGGGGACCGCCGCGTGCGGAGCCTCCGCCGGGGACGACAAGACGCCGGACCACCGGACGTTCGCCCTGGCGGGAAAGACGCTCACCGTCGACTCCGACGACTCGGCGCTGGAGATCGTCGCCGCGGACGGCAACAAGGCGGGGCAGGTCGAGGTGACACGGTGGTTCCAGGGATCCGTGGCGATCGGCAAGGGCCCCAAGGTGACCTGGTCGATGAAGGACGACCGGCTGACGCTGCGGATGAAGTGCTCCGGTGTCGTCGCCGACTGCTCGGCCAAGCACCGGATCGAGGTCCCGCGCGGTGTCACCGTGAAGGTCGAGGACGGCGACGGGAGCGTGCGGGCCCGCGGCTTCGAGGACGCCCTGAGCATTCGTACGAGCGATGGATCCGTGCACGTCAGCGACTCCACGGGACCCCTGACGCTGCGCACCGCCGACGGATCCGTGCACGCCGACGTCTCCTCCCGGCAGGTCCGGGCCGCGAGCGGCGACGGCTCGGTGCACCTCACCCTGGGCGCCGTACCGGACCTCGTCGACGCCGGCAGTCACGACGGTTCCGTCACCGTCGCGCTGCCCCGGGCCACGTACCGGGTGACCACGAAGACCGGTGACGGCTCGGTGGACGTGTCGGTGCCCCGGGACGACTCCAGCTCGCACGTCGTCTCCGCGCGCACCTCCGACGGCAAGGTCACGGTGAAGACCGCGAACTGACCGGCCCGTGTGTTCGTCCTTCACGGGTGGGAGAATGAAACCCGGTACCCGCCAGGACGGATGACAGCACGGGAGAGGGATGTGACGGCGACACCTTCCGAGCCGTACTCGCCGTCGGTGCCACGCGCACACCGCAAGGCGCTCACGGACACCCTCACCCTCCTCGCCCTCCCCCTCGTCGCCGCGCCCGTGCTGCTCTCCGCGTTCGCCGGCGGCGGGACCCGGCGCTGGTTCGGCGGGCGGGCGGAGAGCCAGCGGGCGGAGGCGCAGGCGGCGAAGGACGCGGCGGCGGCCGCGTTCTACGAGCTGGACACCGCCCAGCGGGACCTGCGGATCTCGATCGAGACGATCACGGCCGTGGACGACTCCCCCGCCGCCCGCCGGGTCGTCTCCGACTTCGAGGCGCTGGGACGGCGCATCGACGAGGTCAGCCACCGCTACATCGACGCCGTCGACGCCCACGACCTCGACCGGGACGACCTGGAGGCCTCGGCCGCCGCGCACGCGCGCACCGAGCTGACCCGGGCCAAGGACGAGCTGCTGAACGTCAAGCGGGAGCTGGACCGTTTCGGCGACAGCCTCGGCCCGCTCCTCGGCAAGGCGGAGACCCAACTGGCCCGGCTGGCACCGGCGGTGGAGCGGGCCCGGCAGGGGCTGCTGGCCGCCTCGAACGCCCTGGACGCGGTACGGGGATCGGGTCTGAGGGCGGACGATCTCGCCGCCCGTCTCGCCGCGCTCGGCCCCGAGCTGACCAAGCTCAACCAGGGCGCCGGACAGCACGGCGTCCCGCAGACGCTGGAGCGGGCCGAGCGGGTGGCCCGGGAGGCCGGGGCGGTCCGGGCGGAGGCCGAACGCCTGCCCGAGAAGGCGGCCGAGATCGACCACCGTCTGGTCTCCCTGCGCACCCGCGCCGAGGCGCTCACCACCCGGGCCGGCCAGGTGGAGCCGGTCCTCAGCGAGCTGCGGCGGCGCTTCTCGGCGGCGTGCTGGCAGGACCTGCAGCACGTACCGGAGCAGGCGGCGGAGAACGTCCGGCAGGCCGAGCTGAAGCTGAAGGAGGCGCAGGCGGCCCGGGACGCCCAGCGCTGGCCGGACGCCACGGCCCTGCTGTCGACGGTACGGGCCCTGCTGAACACCACCGACGAGTCCGTCTCGGCGGCCCGGGACCGCCTCCAGCGGCTGAACGCCGTACAGAAGGACCCCCAGCAGGAGATCGACAGAACCCGCTTCGCGATCCGGGACGCCCAACGCCTGGCGATGACCGGCCGGTCGACCCCCGATCCGCGCCACGCGCGTCCCCTGGACGACTCCGTGGCACGGCTGGGCCGGGCGGTCACCGCCCTGGAGGGCCGCCACCCCGACTACTGGCACTTCCTCACCGAGACGGAGGCGGTCCGCCGGACGGTCGCGGACGTGGTCGCGCGGATCCGGGAGGAGCGTGGGGGCGGCCACTGAGCGACCGCCCCCGGGGCAGCCGGACTAGCTGCGGTAGGCGTAGTACGCCGAGTTCGGGTACGAGGCGGTCAGGCTCGACAGCGTCCGCCGGTGGGTGTCCGTGTCGTGGTACGTCAGATACGGCACGCCACTGGAGCTGCGGTACGTCGTCATCATGGCGTGGTCCTTCGACCCGTCCTTGTCGAAGTCCATCTGCAGCACGTCCCCTCGGGCGGGGGTAGGCGGGGCGTAAGCGGCGTAACGCCGTCCAGGGGAACCGTTTGGGTGCCGCCCGGCGGTGGCGCGGGCGGCGGTGGTCAGCCGGTCGGCCCGTGCGTTGCGCTCTCCCGGTCACGACCGGAAAATATCAACGATCTTCGCAGCTTCTCCACATGCGAATCCGACAGGAACGATCGCATACCGAACAGGAGGGAACATGGCAACCTTGTGACTTGGGTCACGGGTTCCGCCTTTATCCCCCCGCTAACCTGGGCACATGCCTCGATACGAATACCGCTGCCGGACCTGCGGCGACACCTTTGAAGTCAGCCGGCCGATGGCCCGCTCCTCCGACCCCGCCTCCTGCCCCGCCGGACATGAGGACACGGTGAAGCTTCTGTCGACGGTGGCCGTCGGGGGCACGGCGTCCACCCCCGCGGCGGCACCGCGGGCCGGCGGCGGGGGTGGAGGCGGGTGTTGCGGTGGAGGGTGCTGCGGCTAACCGACGGTCGTCGAGGTCGCCTTGAGGAACTCCCGCAGGATGCGCTCCCCCGCCAGGACGCCCCGCTCCGGCAGTGCCGTGATCGCGGGGGCCGTCCAGTCGGCCTCCGCCAACTCGCCGTGGCCCGGGCGCCAGCCCCGGTCCGCGGCGAGGAGGAGGTCGGCGTCCAGCAGGGAGTCGCCCGCCGCCAGGGTCAGCTCCGCGCCCGTCCTGCGGGCGACCTCCCTCATCGCCGCGCTCTTCGTCAGGGGCTTCGGCACGGCGTAGATCTTGCGGCCCTGGAGGGAGACCGTCCAGCCGCGGTTCTCCGCCCAGACCGCGAGCTCCTTCACCCACTCCTCCGGCAGCAACTCCCGCTCGACGACCAGATAGGCGAACAGGTCCTCGGCGACCCGGTGTTTGCGCACCCAGGCCGGGTCGGCCGTGGCCAGCAGATGCTCGCGGACCTCGTCCAGCGGGGCGCACTCGTCCGCCAGCCGGGCCGTGACCCGGGCGTGCCAGTCCAGGTCGGAGACGCCGTCCACCATCATGTGGCCGCCGTTCGCGCAGATCGCGTACGTCGGGGCGGGGCCCGGCAGGTTGATGCGCAGGTACTGCTTGCGGGTACGGGTCGTCGTCGGCACGAACACCGCCGCGTCCCCCAGGTCGGTCAGCAGCGCGGCCGCCGTCTCCGTCATGAACGACAGCGGCCTGCTCTCGTGCACCTCGACACAGAGCAGCCGGGGCGCCCGCGCGTCCGGCATGGTCAGCGCGAGGGCCGCCGGGGAGTAGATCAGCGTCCGGTCCAGGTCGCTCGCCACCAGCACCGGCATCAGACGTTCACCGCCAGGCCGTCGGCACCGGTCGCACCGCGCGTGTACTTCGGATGGATCAACCCCACGCAGGTGTACGGCAGTTCGTCGACCTCCTCGACGGGCACCCCCCGCTGCCCGGCGAGCAGCCGTACATGGTCCAGGTCGGCGCCCGCTCCGGCCCGCGCCAGGATCTTCCACGGCACCCGGCGCAGCAGCACACGCGTGGTCTCGCCGACGCCCGGCTTGACGAGGTTGACGTCGTGGATGCCGTACTCCTCGCTGATCCGCTCGACGGCCGCCCAGCCCTCCCAGGTGGGCTCGCGGTCACCGGACAGCAGCTCCTTCGCCTGCGCGTCCACCGCGTCGACGACCTCCGGGAAGCGGGCGGCCACGGCGTCGACGAACTCCAAGGAGACGTCCGCGCCCGCCAGTTCACGGTAGAACTTGGCGCCGTGGAAGTCGTGCGGGCCCACCAGGTCCGCGCGCAGGACCGTGCGGGAGATCAGGCCGGAGACGGTCGAGTTGAGGCAGGCCGAGGGGATCAGGAAGTCCTCCCGGGTGCCGTACGTCCGTACGCAGGAACCCGGGTCGGCCAGGACCGCGATCTCCGGGTCGAAGCCGGTGATCCCGTCGGAGGCCTCGAACTCCTTGACGGCGTCGGCGAGTTCGCGGGTGATCGCGCCCTTGCCGGTCCAGCCGTCGACGAACACCACGTCCCGCGGGTCGTGCCGGTCGGCGAGCCAGCGCAGGGCGTTGGCGTCGATGCCGCGTCCGCGCACGATGGAGACGGCGTAGTGCGGCAGGTCCAGTCCGTGCCGGAACCGGCCCCAGCGGCGCATCAGCACGCCCACGGGCGTGCCGGCGCGGGCCAGCGAGACGAGCACGGGCCGGGGCGACCGCTCGGCCAGCACGAGCTCGGTGACGGCGCCGACCGCCTGCGCGAGACGGGACGCGGTCGACTCCAGGGCCACGTGGAAGAGCTCCTGGTACTGCTCGCTGGGCTGGTACTCCACCGGCAGCGACTCCGCGTAGTGCGCGCCGCCACTCTGGATGGCCTCCTCCCGCTCCTCGGTCGGCGCCTCCAGCGTCACGTCCGAGAGGTCCTGGAGCAGCCAGCCGACCTCGTCGGGCGGGTACGAGGAGAAGGCTGGGCCGCGGAGGGGCTCGGGCAGCATGGCGTGCCTTTCGGGGACGTCGGGGACGTACGAGGGCACGACCACGAGCAGGACGTGCGGGGTGTGGGCGGCGAGCTGGGCCAACAGGCCGTCGGGGGCGTGGAGTTGAGGGGTGTCCGCGCGGGAGTCGACGACCGCGACGACGGCGTCGAAACCGGCGCCGGCGACGTTGTAGGCGTAGCGGTCGCCGGGGCCGTCGGCCGGGTCGTCGTGGGCGGGGAAGACCAGGCGGCTGCGTATCGCGTAGCCCGGGTCGTCGACGGCCAGAACCGGTGAGCGGGTGGTGGTGGAGTAGGTGACCTCGGCGTCGGTGATCTGTTCCAGTTCGCGGGCGAGGCGGAGGGGGGCGTACATCAGTTCCTCGAAGCCGAGGATGTGGACGCGGCGGGCGTCCTGGGGGAGTGCCTCTGCCAGGCGAGCCGCCATGGCGGGGAGGGCGTGTTCGAGGCGGGTGCGGTGGCTTGGTGTGAAGCCGTGACGGCCGCCGTCGGGGAGGTTGCGGGGCCACAGGAGGTCTACTCGCTTGGCTGCCGGGTGCGGGTTTGTGGGGGCTGGTCGCGCCCACGCGGCGGTAGCCGCAAATTCAGCACAGCCCCGCGCCCCTGGGTGGGTCACCTCGAACCGAGCCACAAGGTCCTGTCCCTTTGCCAGCACGTCCACCGGCAGCTTGACAGTGCCGGAAGCGGCCGTCACCAAGTCCACCCTCGCGCCTATCTGCCTCGCGAAGTCCTCCAGGCGGTCCGCGTCAGCGGGTGAGCGCATGTCGACCAGGGCCACCACCACGTACCGCCCGCGCGGGTACCGCTCATGAAGGTCCCGCACGGTGTTGAGGACCGTGTTGCCCGTCGAGAACTCGTCGTCGACCAGGACCAGGGGGCCGTCTCCCGCGAGCAGGCCGGGGTTCTCCGGCAGCAGGAGGTGGGAGGTGGCGTGGGAGTGGGACTCCTCGAAACCGCCCGCGGGTGCCACCCCCGGTACCGGGCGGCGGGTGGAGTGGAGGTAGGGGGCGGAGCCGATGCCGTCCGCGACGGAGTGGCCGAGGCCCGTCGCCGTTTCCGCGTAGCCGAGGACGACCGCCTCGGCCGCCTCCTCGGCGCCCAGGAGAGCGCGTACCCGGCGACCCAGGGCGAACCCGTGGCCGTAGACGACCGACGGCGACTGCGGGACGTGTTTGCCCAGGACGTTGGAGACGAGGAGGTGCGCCCGCTTGGGGTTGCGGCGCAGGGCCAGGCCCAGGAGGTCTTTGAGCTCGTCTTCGCCCACGAGTTCGAGCCCGAGTCGCTCGGCGACCCAGGTCCCGGACCAGACCCCGTCGTTACTTGCGTTGATCATGATTCCCTGATTGGTGAGGTTCAGCCGGGGATGCCGGCGGCGAGCAGGTCCACGAAGCTGACGTCCTCGCGCGCGACGCCGAAGACCTCGGCCCGGAGCATGGTTCGCTCGGCCCAGGCGCGGTGCGGCTTCACCTCGTTCATCTTGTTCGTGTACGCCGATCTGAGCACGCCCCCGCCGCCCCGCTCGGGCCGCAGGATGTCCACGGCGTCGCTGAACTCCTCGTGGCTGACCACGGACAGCGCGTGCACGGGCAGGACGTGGGTGGGGTGGATGCAGGTCTTGCCCAGCAGGCCGTTGGCCTGGTCCAGGGAGATCTCCCGCAGCAGCCCGTCCATGGCGTGCTCGATCAGTTTCTCGCGCAGTTCGACGGCCTGCCCCTCGAGGAAGGGGCTGGTGCGCAGGAGCGGCTTGAACATGCGCTCCGGTACGCGGAAGTACTCCCAGACCGGCCCGGTCACCGTGAAGCCGGTGCCGTCGGCCCGGCCCAGCATGTTCACCACGTCGGCGATCACGGAGGCGACGATCTGGACGTCGTAGGCGGTCATGTCGGGGGCCCGGCGCAGGCCGTAGGAGGCGCAGAAGTCGGTGACGCCGAGGCGCAGCGCGAGCACGCGGTCGCGGTACTTGTCGACGGTGCGGGCGATGCCCTCGAGGGCTGCCACCCTCGACTCCCGGTACATCAGCTCGGGGGTCTCCAGCACGGGCATCCCGAACAGCCGGTGGCCGCTCGCGCTCTCGGCATGTGCCAGGGCCTCCAGGAAGGGGATGCCGCGCTCCTCGGTGAACTTCGGGAACACGAATCCGGACAGCAACCGCACGTTCGCGCCCAGTCGCGACACGAGGTCGGGGATCTGCTCGGCCGTGCGGACCCGGATGAACAGCAGCGGGAGGCAGCCGGAGTCCCTGGTGGCCAGGTCGGCGAACTGGCGGACCAGGTTCTCCTCTCCCGCCAGCACGTCCGCGTCGTCGATCGAGTCCTCCAGGCACAGCACCATCGAGACGACGCCGTGCCCGGCCTGTTTGACGATGTCGTCGGCCAGCCGGGGCCGGGTCGCCGGGCTGTAGAGCGTTGCGCCCAGGGCCGCGGAGAGCAACCGGGCCGGGGAGTCCGTGCCGAACTCGCACGGCTCCTGGTGGAACAGACGCCGCCGCACCTCCGGGGCGATGTGCCCGAAATGACGCATAAAACTCCCCCGTGGCACAAAGTAAGCCTGTGGATTCTGAGAACAGGTGGCCGGTAATAGTACGTACCGGCCCATGTCAGGGGTTCCCGTCGGGCATGAATTTCCGGTAACGCCCGCGGACACACCCGTAGTGCGGTGCCGCCCCCGCGTTGTCGTGACCAGGACCGAGAAGGCAGGATGACCGCTATGACGCACGCGATGCTGAAAGGGTCGAACGTCCCGCTCGAGGCCACGGCGGTGCGCGCCGTGCTGCGCTGGACGCCCGGGCAGGGGGTCCCGGAGGTCGACGCCTCCGCGCTGCTCCTCAACCCCGACGGCCGTGTGCGCTCCGACGAGGACTTCGTCTTCTACAACCAGCCCCGGCACCCCTCCGGGAAGGTCAGGCTCCTCGGCAAGAAACGCACCGCCGAGGGTCCCACCGATACGATCCAGACGGATCTGGCCGGTGTCGAGCCCGACGTCAGCCAGATTCTCCTGGTCGCTTCGGCGGACGACGTCACCTTCGACCGCGTACAGGGCCTGCGCATCCTGCTGTACGACGCCTCGGTCGCCGACAGTGAGCCGCTGGCCTATTTCGACATCACGCCCCAGACCGGCAAGGAGACGGCGCTGATCTGCGGCGAGCTCTACCGCCGCGACAAGCGCTGGAAGTTCCGGGCGCTGGGCGAGGGCTACTCCAACGGCCTCAAGGGTCTGGCCACGGACTTCGGCATCTCGGTCGACGAGTCCGACCCGGAGCCGTCGGCCGCGCAGCCCCAGCCGCTGCCGCCGGAACAGCCCACCGGGGTCCCGCCCCAGCCGGCCTACGGCTTCCCCCCGCAGCCCGCCACGACCCAGCCCGCCTACGGCTACCCGCAGCCCACCCCGGCGACGACGGCGGCGGGCCCGGGCAACCAGTCCGGCTACGGCTATCCGCCGCCGGTGGCGACACTCCCGAACCCGGACTTCCGGCTGCCCCCGCAGGGGCCGCAGTTCATCCGGCCCTGACGGGTGCGGGGCGCTATACCTTGGTCTTGTAGCCCCGCCCCCACTGCAGCCCCCAGCCGTACAGCCGGTCCAGCTCCGCCTGGAAGCCGTAGACGAACTTGACCTCCCGTCGCACGACCAGCTCCTTCTTCACGTTCTCGATCATGACGACCGCGCAGGACCGGGCCTGGGGGTGCCGTTCGTCGAGGTGGATCTCGATGCGCGGCCCGTTGCTCGGGTACAGCGTCACGATGGCGTGCGTGCGGTCGAACGCCGGGGTCTGGTCGTAGATGTACACGAACACCAGCAGGCGCTTGATCTGCTCCCGGTGGTCGAGGTTGATGTACATGTCCTCGCCGGAGCCCGACCCGAACCGGTCGTCGCCGCTGAGCTTGACGTACGGCGGCGCGTTGACGTCCCCGAAGTAGGCCCCGAGGGGCTGTACGACGCCCTTGGAGCCGTCGGTCAGCTCGTACAGGCATCCCAGGTCGAGGTCCACGTTGACCATGCTCTGGCTGTGCCCCATGACCTCCGGGGGGCGCAGCGCCTTGAGCGGGTGCCGCAGCAACGACTCGCGCTGCGAGCCGCCTATGTCGGACGTCCGCATCCGCCAGCTCAGGTTGACCCGCAGATGCCCGCTCGCCGCCTGCTGCTTGGTGAGGGACACGTAGTGGTGCCGTTTGGTCAGCTCGATCGCGTTCGTCGCCGCGCTGCCCGAGTCGAAGTCGACCTCACGGCCGCGCCACAGTCCGTCCAGAAAGCCCATTCCCGCCCCCACTAGTGCCCCGCACGTCACCCGAACGACCGGCGGGGCGGCCGGAGGCCCGGCCGCCCCGCTCAGAGCGTTCCCTCACCCGCATGTGTGTCACACCCCGGCGAGCGAGCCAGAGCTGAACCGAACCCTGACCGAGCCCTAAATGGGGGCCGAGACCTCAGCCTTCTCGTCCGAGCCCGTCCCTTTTCCCTCGGCCTCCGCCAGTTTCTGGTTGCGGCGCACGGAGGACCAGAAGGACCAGCCGATCAGGACGACGCCGACGAGGCCGGTGATGACCTCGTTGATCTGGTACTGGATGGTGACCATGAGGATCACGGCCAGCGCACCGATCGCGTAGTGCGCGCCGTGCTCCAGGTAGACGTAGTCGTCGAGGGTGCCCTGGCGGACCAGGTAGACGGTGAGCGATCGGACGTACATCGCGCCGATGCCGAGACCCAGGGCCATCAGGACGATGTCGTTGGTGATGGCGAAGGCGCCGATGACGCCGTCGAAGGAGAAGGACGCGTCCAGCACTTCCAGGTACAGGAACATGAAGAAGGCGGCCTGGCCGGCCAGGACGATCGCCGGCTTCTCCCTGCCGCTGCGCTCGGCCTCTTCCTCCTCCTCGTGCTCGCGTTCCTCCTCGGCCTCCAGGCGGTCCTCGAAGAAGCCGGAGAGGCCGCCGACGACCATGTACGTGATCAAACCGGCGATGCCGGCGATCAGCACCGTCTGCGCCTTGTCGACGTGGCCGCCGCCGTGCTGGTGGGCGTGGGTGGCGAAGGTGAAGGAGGTGATCAGCAGGACGATCAGGGCGATGCAGACCGACAGCATGTCGACCTTGCCGAGCTTCGCCAGCGGGCGCTCGATCCAGCGCAGCCACTGGATGTCCCGGTCCTCGAAGATGAAGTCCAGGAAGATCATCAGCAGGAACATGCCACCGAACGCGGCGATCGCCGGGTGGGCGTCGGTGACCAGCTGCTGGTACCGGTCCTTGTTGTTGAGGGCGAGGTCGACGGCCTCGACGGGACCCATCTTGGCGGTGACCGCGACGATGACGACGGGGAAGATCAGTCGCATGCCGAACACGGCGATGAGAACGCCGACCGTGAGGAAGATCTTCTGCCAGAAGGCGTTCATCTTCTTCAGGATCCCGGCGTTGACCACAGCGTTGTCGAACGACAGGGAGATCTCGAGGACGGCGAGGATCGCGACGATGCCGAATGCCTCCCACCCCCCGTAGAAGACCGCGGCGACCAGGCCGAGCGCGGTAATCGCGAACGACCAGCCGAAGGTTTTCAGAAGCACTGGCTACCCAATCGTGTGTGGTACGGGTCTCGCCGCGCCGTACCCGGCTTTACGAAACATTGACTCCGAAGTCTAGAGCGATGCCCCGGAGCCCCGACGCGTACCCCTGACCGACCGCACGGAACTTCCACTCGCCCTGGTAGCGGTAGACCTCGCCGAAGATCATGGCCGTTTCCGTGCTGGCGTCCTCGCTGAGGTCGTAGCGGGCAAGTTCCTGTCCGTCGGCCTGGTTGACGACACGGATGAAGGCGTTGGAGACCTGGCCGAAGGTCTGGCCGCGCTCGTCCGCCATGTGGATCGAGACCGGGAAGACGATCTTGTCGCACTGGGGCGGCACCTTGGCGAGGTCGATCAGGATCGACTCGTCGTCGCCCTCGCCCTCACCGGTGAGGTTGTCGCCGGTGTGCTCCACCGAGCCGTCCGGGCTCTTGAGCTGGTTGTAGAACACGAACCACTCGTCGCCCAGCACCCGACCCCCGCTGCACAGCAGCGCGCTGGCGTCCAGGTCGAAGTCGGCGCCGGTGGTGGAACGCGCGTCCCAGCCCAGCCCGATCATCACCTGGGTGAGGTTCGGCGCGGCCTTGGACAGGGAGACGTTGCCCCCCTTGGCGAGCGTGACGCCCATGATGCTGGTCCCTCCCCGAGTCGGTGCTTCTCTGCTGCTTGTCCTGCGCGTCCGGCGCCGCGCGTAAACGGCGCGGCGCCGGACGGGCGAGGTGCTTCTCAGACGTTGACGCCGAAGTCCTGGGCGATGCCGCGCAGGCCCGAGGCGTAGCCCTGGCCGATGGCACGGAACTTCCACTCCGCGCCGTTGCGGTACAGCTCGCCGAAGACCATGGCCGTCTCGGTGGAGGCGTCCTCACTCAGGTCGTACCGGGCGATCTCCTGTCCGCCGGCCTGGTTGACGACGCGGATGAACGCGTTGCGGACCTGGCCGAAGGACTGCTGGCGGTTCTCGGCGTCGTAGATCGACACCGGGAACACGATCTTGTCGACGTCGGCCGGGACGCCCGCGAGGTTGACCTTGATGACCTCGTCGTCGCCCTCGCCCTCACCGGTGAGGTTGTCACCGGTGTGCTCGACCGAGCCGTCGGGGCTCTTGAGGTTGTTGAAGAAGACGAAGTTCTGGTCGTTGGCGACCTTGCCGGCATTGTTCAGCAGCAGCGCGCTGGCGTCGAGGTCGAAGTCGGTGCCGGTCGTCGTCCGGACGTCCCAGCCCAGACCGACGAGCACCGCGGTCAGGCCCGGGGCCTCCTTGGTCAGCGATACGTTGCCGCCCTTGCTGAGGCTGACTCCCACGAGTCCTCCATTGGTTTCCAGGGCGGGGAGCCCCGCCGTGCGTTTGACATCGGATCAACGAATCGATCCTAGTGACGGGTTCCCGTCGTACGCATGGCTTGCCACCGAAGAATCACAGGGTGTCGAGGGCCTTGACGTACTCGTTCAGGTCACGGGCGTCGGGGAGGGCGTTGACGACGGTCCAGCGCACCACGCCGTCCTTGTCGATGACGAAGGTGCCGCGCACCGCGCAGCCCTTGTCCTCGGCGAAGACGCCGTACGCGCGGCTGACCTCGCCGTGCGGCCAGAAGTCGCTGAGCAGCGGGTACTCCAGGCCTTCCTGCTCGGCGAAGACGCGCAGGGTGTGGATGGAGTCGTTGGAGACGGCGAGCACCTGGGTGCCGCGGTCCTCGAACTGCGGCAGGTTGTCGCGCACCTCGCACAGCTCACCGGTGCACACACCGGTGAAGGCGAAGGGGTAGAAGAGCAGGACCACGTTCTTCTCGCCACGGAAGTCGGAGAGCTTCACCGTGGCGCCGTGGTTGTCCTTGAGCTCGAAGTCGGGGGCTTTGTCGCCGACCTGGATCGCCATCGAGGTTCCGTCCCTTTCGGTGGGCTGTTCGGGTGGCATCCACCCTACGCAGCGATCACCGGGGGCCGGCGGACGGGCCGAGTACGACGCCCGGCCCGTCCGTGGGTGGCTATTTCTTGGACTTGGCCGCCTTCGGCGTCACCAGCCGGCTGCCGCTCCAGTCCTTGCCCACGCTGACGCTCTTGGAGGCCGACAGCCCCGCCGTCGTCGCGGCTTCGGAGATGTCGCTCGGCTCGACGTATCCGTCCCGGCCGGTCTTCGGCGTCAGGAGCAGGATCGACCCGCCTTCTTCGATGTACGTGGTGGCGTCCACCAGCGCATCGGTCAGGTCGCCGTCGTCGTCGCGGAACCAGAGCACCACGGCATCGGCGACGTCGTCGTAGTCCTCGTCCACCAGGTCACTGCCGATGACTTCCTCAATGGCCTCGCGGAGTTCCTGGTCTACGTCGTCGTCGTAGCCGATCTCCTGGACCACCTGCTCGGGCTGGAACCCCAGCCTCACGGCAGGGCTCGTCTCCGCGTGGTCCGCGGTCGCGCTCACGGGTTGCCTCCTGATCTTGTCTTTGGGTATGTCTCAGCCACGCGCGTGCGCGAAGCATTGGCCGTAGTCCACACGGGCGGGGCGGATCGCGCAAGTACCCGGCCGTTCAGACCGCCGAAACGGTGACGTTCCTGGCCGTGTCACCGCAACTCCAGCCACGACGCCCACGCCGTCAGTGACCTACACCACACCGTTGTGCCCGCTTTGCGGCATTAGGAACCCGGGACTCCTGTTGCGGATCTCGGTTACCTCTCAGTAGAGATGACGTTTGCTTTCCCGAGGTACACGATGGGGAACGGTGCAGGCACACCGAAAAGCAGCTCAAAAGCAGCCCTCAGGCCCACAGCAGCCCTCTGACAGGTAAGGAACAGCGTGGCTTCCGGATCCGATCGCAACCCGATCATCATTGGCGGCCTTCCGAGTCAGGTTCCTGACTTCGATCCCGAGGAGACCCAGGAGTGGCTCGACTCCCTCGACGCCGCCGTCGACGAGCGCGGCCGTGAGCGGGCCCGCTACCTGATGCTGCGGCTGATCGAGCGGGCCCGCGAGAAGCGCGTGGCCGTGCCCGAGATGCGCAGCACGGACTACGTGAACACGATCCCGACCAAGGCCGAGCCGTTCTTCCCGGGCAACGAGGAGATCGAGCGGAAGGTCCTGAACGCGACCCGCTGGAACGCCGCGGTGATGGTCTCCCGCGCCCAGCGCCCCGGCATCGGCGTCGGCGGCCACATCGCCACGTTCGCCTCCTCGGCGTCCCTCTACGACGTCGGCTTCAACCACTTCTTCCGGGGCAAGGACGACGGTCTCGGCGGCGACCAGGTCTTCTTCCAGGGCCACGCCTCCCCCGGCATCTACGCGCGCGCGTACCTGCTCGACCGGCTCAGCGAGGAGCAGCTGGACGGCTTCCGCCAGGAGAAGTCCAAGGCCCCCAACGGCCTGTCCTCCTACCCGCACCCGCGCTCGATGCCGGACTTCTGGGAGTTCCCGACGGTGTCGATGGGCCTCGGCCCGATCGGCGCGATCTACCAGGCGCGGATGAACCGCTACATGCACGCGCGCGGGATCGCCGACACGTCGAAGTCGCAGGTGTGGGCGTTCCTCGGCGACGGCGAGATGGACGAGCCGGAGTCGCTGGGCCAGCTGTCCATCGCCGCCCGCGAGGGCCTGGACAACCTGACCTTCGTCGTCAACTGCAACCTGCAGCGCCTCGACGGCCCGGTGCGCGGCAACGGCAAGATCATCCAGGAGCTGGAGTCGGTCTTCCGGGGCGCCGGCTGGAACGTCATCAAGCTGATCTGGGACCGCTCCTGGGACCCGCTGCTGGCCCAGGACCGCGACGGCATCCTCGTGAACAAGATGAACACCACGCCGGACGGCCAGTTCCAGACGTACGCCACCGAGTCCGGCGCGTACATCCGCGAGCACTTCTTCGGTGACGACCAGCGGCTGCGCGCGATGGTCGAGAACATGACCGACGACCAGATCCTGCACCTGGGGCGTGGCGGTCACGACCACCGCAAGATCTACGCGGCGTTCAAGGCGGCCACGGAGCACAAGGGCCAGCCCACGGTCATCCTCGCCAAGACCATCAAGGGCTGGACGCTGGGCCCCAACTTCGAGGGCCGCAACGCCACGCACCAGATGAAGAAGCTGACGGTCGACGACCTCAAGCGCTTCCGCGACCGGCTGCACCTGCCGATCTCCGACAAGGAGCTGGAGTCCGGCGCGCCGCCGTACTACCACCCGGGCCGGAACTCGGAAGAGATCCAGTACATGCACGACCAGCGCAAGCAGTGCGGTGGTTACGTCCCCACCCGTGTGGTGCGCTCCAAGCCGCTCGCGCTGCCGGACGACAAGACGTACGCGACCGTGAAGAAGGGCTCGGGCCAGCAGTCGATCGCGACGACCATGGCCTTTGTCCGCCTCCTCAAGGACCTCATGCGGGACAAGGAGCTCGGGCGTCGCTTCGTACTGATCGCGCCGGACGAGTACCGCACGTTCGGCATGGACTCCTTCTTCCCGAGCGCGAAGATCTACAACCCGCTCGGCCAGCAGTACGAGGCGGTGGACCGCGATCTGCTGCTCGCGTACAAGGAGTCGCCGACGGGCCAGATGCTGCACGACGGCATCTCCGAGGCCGGCTGCACCGCCTCCCTCATCGCGGCGGGCTCGGCCTACGCGACGCACGGCGAGCCGCTGATCCCGGTCTACGTCTTCTACTCGATGTTCGGTTTCCAGCGCACGGGTGACCAGTTCTGGCAGATGGCCGACCAGTTGGCGCGTGGATTCGTCCTGGGCGCGACCGCCGGCCGCACGACCCTGACCGGTGAGGGTCTGCAGCACGCGGACGGCCACTCGCAGCTGCTCGCCTCGACGAACCCGGCGTGCGTCGCCTACGACCCGGCGTACTCGTACGAGATCGCGTACATCGTGCAGGACGGTCTGCGGCGGATGTACGGCGGGTCGGAGGAGCATCCGCACGGCGAGGACGTCTTCTACTACCTCACCGTCTACAACGAGCCCATCCAGCACCCGGCCGAGCCGGCGGACGTGGACGTCGAGGGCATCCTCAAGGGCATCCACCGGCTCTCCGAGGGCACCTCCGGGTCGATCCCGGCGCAGGTCATCGCCTCCGGTGTGGCCGTCCCGTGGGCGGTGGAGGCGCAGCGGATCCTCGCCGAGGAGTGGAACGTCAAGGCGGACGTCTGGTCGGCCACCTCCTGGAACGAGCTGCGGCGCGAGGCCGTGGCGGTGGAGGAGCACAACCTGCTGCACCCCGAGGAGGAGCAGCGGACGCCGTACGTCACGCAGAAGCTGTCGGGGGCGCAGGGGCCGTTCGTGGCGGTGTCCGACTGGATGCGGTCGGTGCCGGACCAGATCGCGCGGTGGGTGCCGGGGACGTACCAGTCGCTGGGGGCCGACGGGTTCGGCTTCGCGGACACCCGGGGAGCGGCACGCCGGTTCTTCCACATCGACGCGCAGTCGATCGTGGTGGCGGTGCTGACGGAGCTGGCGCGGGAGGGGAAGGTGGACCGGTCGGTGCTGAAGCAGGCGATCGACCGGTACCAGCTGCTGGACGCGTCTGCCGCGGATCCCGGGGCGGCGGGCGGCGACGCGTAGTGCCGTGACCGGGGGCCGGTGAGTCGAAGGGCGGCGGGACCGTGGTCCCGCCGCCCTTCACTGTTTCCTTACGATGCGGGCATGGAGCAAGAAACGGCGCAGGCGCGCTGGGAGCACCTCACCCAACGGCCGCTGCTGGGGCTGGCCGTGGTGTTCGCCGTCGCGTATGCCGTGCCGATCGTGGACCACTCGGCGGGACATGCGCTGACGCAGATGTGCACGGTGGTCGAGTGGGTGGTGTGGGGGGCCTTCGCCGCGGACTATGTGACGCGGCTGGCCCTTGCCCGGCGCCGCAAGGAGTTCGTGCGCCGGCACTGGATAGACCTGTGCGCGGTCGTGCTGCCGATCCTCCAGCCGCTGCGGCTGCTGCGGATGGTCGCGACGCTGATGCTGGTGGGGCGGCGGGCCCGGATGGCCAACCAGATCAGGCTGACGACATACGTCGGCGGGGCGGTCGTCGGGCTGCTGATGTTCGGCTCGCTCGCCGTGCTGTCGGTCGAGCGGGACTCACCGGACGGGAACATCCGGACGCTGGGTGACGCGCTGTGGTGGTCGTTCACGACGATGACGACCGTGGGGTACGGCGACCACGCCCCGACCACCGGTCTGGGACGCATGATCGCCGTCGGCCTGATGCTCTCCGGCATCGCGCTGCTGGGTGTGGTCACCGCGAACATCGCCGCCTGGTTCCTGGCCCGCTTCGAGAAGGACGACGCGGAAGAACAACGCCAGACCCAGGCCATCGAGTCCCTGACGGAGGAAGTCCGAGCCCTCAGAGCCGAGGTCGCCGCCCTCCGCGAACTGTCGGGCAGACCCTGACAAGAACACCGGGCCCGGGTCCCTGGGCATGAGGCGGGCCCCCGGTCCATCCACCGGGGGCCCTTCCCTCACCTTGCCCCGGGTCAGAACAAGCCGTTGCCCGGGGTGGCCGCCCCTGCCAACCACACGATGGCCAGGAGCGTGTCAATGGCGCCCAGTACGAAGGCGACCAGGGCCGGAAGCGAGCGGCTGCCCGCCCAACTGCGGCCCATGGCGAGCCAACCACAGACGATCGCCACGGGGCCGAGGATGATCCCCAGCACGAAGAACCCAGCGACCGCACAGATGACTCCGATGATTCCGAGCGTTGCGCGATCCGGCCCGGTCCGTGACCACGTCCGGCTACGTGACCGGGGGTACCTGCGCGTTCCGTGTCCGAAGCCCGCCATCATCAACTCCCTGAACCCCGGGGTCTGTTCGGGGTTCAAGCATGCGAGTACCCCCGGATCGGCGATTAATCATCGGGCTGTCGGCGCGCTGTCCCCCTCCGGCAGCGCGCCGCAGCACCGGTCCGCCCTCTCCGGAGGGCATGACCCACTGTGACAGGCGGCGCACAGCGGAAGCGAGGGATCTTTAGCCGCTTCACCCTGATAGGGGAAGTTCCTTGAATTCCCCTCAGATGTGGCCCACTCCGGCGCCCGCGTCCGCGTTGGCACCCCGCTTGGTGAGCAGGGCGACGAAGACCGCGACCACCGCGACACCGCAGGCCACGAGGGACGCCAGGCTCATCCCGGAGATGAAGGTGTCGTGCGCGACGTCCGCGATCTTCGCGGCGATCGCCTCCGGCGTGCCCTTGGCCACCGGCGCCACACCGACCTGGACCGCCTCGGAGGCCTGGTCCAGCTGGGCCGGGGTGAGCGGCGGAAGATCGGCGTCCTTCCAGTTGCCCGCGAGGTCGCCGTCGACCTTGGAGGCCATGACGGCACCCAGCACCGCCGTACCGAGGCTGCCGCCGATCTGCATCGCGGCCTGCTGCAGACCACCGGCGACACCCGACAGCTCCATGGGCGCGTTGCCGACGATGACCTCCGTCGCGCCGACCATGACCGGCGCGAGACCGAGGCCGAGCAGGGCGAACCAGAGGGACATCACGGCGCTGCCGGTGTCCACCTTCAGCGTCGACATGCCGTACATGGCGATCGCGGTGGCCGCCATGCCGCCGGCCAGCGGGATCCGCGGGCCCAGCTTGGTGATCAGCGCGCCCGCGAGCGGCGAGCCGACGATCATCATCCCGGTGAGCGGGAGGAGATGGAGACCGGCGTCGATCGGCTTCATGCCGTGCACGTTCTGCAGGTAGAAGGTCACGAAGAACAGGCCGCCCATGAACGCGATGGCCATCAGGACCATGAGGACGACGCCCGCGGAGAGCGGGACCGAGCGGAACAGGCCGAGGGGGATCAGCGGCTCCTTGACCTTCGTCTCCCAGAAGGAGAAGAGGGCGAAGCCGAGAAGGGAGGCGGCTATGAACGTCCATGTCTTGCCGTCGCCCCAGCCCCAGGTCGGCGCCTTGATCAGGGCCCAGACCAGGCAGAACATGGCGCCGGAGAGCAGCGCGATGCCGAGGATGTCGAAGGAGCGCGGCGCGTTCTCCGCGCGGTGGTCGAGCAGGATCAGCAGGCCCAGCACCAGGGCGATGGCACCGACCGGCACGTTGATGAAGAACACCGACTGCCAGTTGACGTGCTCGACGAGCACTCCGCCGAGGATCGGGCCGCCGGCGGTGGAGGCGCCGATGACCATGCCCCAGATGCCGATGGCCATGTTGAGCTTCTCGGCCGGGAAGGTGGCCCGCAGCAGGCCGAGCGCGGCCGGCATCAGCAGCGCGCCGAACAGGCCCTGCAGCACCCGGAAGGTGACGACCGCGGCGATGCTGTTCGACAGGCCGATGGCGCCCGAGGCGGCGGCGAAGCCGGTCACGCCGATCAGGAAGGTCTGGCGGTGCCCGAAGCGGTCACCGAGCTTGCCCGCGGTGATCAGGGAGACCGCGAGGGCGAGGAAGTAGCCGTTGGTGATCCACTGGACGTCGGCGAAGCTCGCGCCGAGGTCCTTCTGGATGGCCGGGTTGGCGATGGCCACGATGGTGCCGTCCAGGGCCACCATCATGACGCCGACCGCGACCGTGATGAGAGTGAACCAGGGATGGCCGCGCAGTCCGGACGAGGACGGCGACCCGTCCGACGGGACCTCCGGCGCGTCGCCCCCCGACCCCGTCGTGTCGATGGTCTGACTAGTCATGCGTTCGAGGCTAATGGCAGTCACTGACAGTTGACGAATCAAATCAGAAGTCGGTAACTGACACTCATGGAAACACTGCGCGAACGCAAGAAGCAGCGCACCCGGGACGCCCTGCTGAGGGCAGCCGTCGAACTGTTCACGACCCGCGGCTACGAGGGCACCACCGTCGACGACATCGCCGAGGCCGTCGACGTCTCGCAGCGCACCTTCTTCCGCTACTTCGCCGGCAAGGAGGAGGCCGCGCTCGCCCTCCAGGAGCTGGTGGTGACGCGGTTCGTCGAGGCGGTCCGCGAGCGGCCGGCCGGCGAGGCGCCGATGGAGGCGCTGCGGCAGTCGGTGCTGGAGGGCTGGGGGACCCTGCACGAGGTGATCGAGGCCGTCGTACCGGTGGAGCTGTATCTGCGTCTGTACCGGGTCGTCGAGTCGACGCCGGTGCTGCTGGCCGCGCATCTGCGCCGCAACGAGGAGATCGAGGAGACTCTCGCGCGGGTGCTCGCCGAGCGGGAGGGCGTGGACGTGGACGCCGATCCGCGGCCGCGGCTGGCGGTGGCGGTGTTCGGCGGAGTGATGCGGGTGACGGAGCGGCAGTGGGTGGCGCGCGGGGACTTCGGCCTGGAGGAGATGCGCGCGTTGACGGTGTCGTACCTCGAACAGGTGGGCCCGGCACTCACCGAGAACTGGCGGGCACGCTGAGACACGATCAGGTGGTCGCGCGTTTATCGAAACGTGATACCCGTCACTCGGCTCACGCGAGACCCTCTCGTTCTCCTAGTGTGTCCTCCCAGTGACTTCCTTCGACACCTCCCCGCAACTGAACGTCTGGCGCGCACTGCTGGCCCTGTCCGTCGTCTTCGTGATGCTGGCGACCACCGGATGGACCGCTCTGCGCAGCCACGGCGTGACGACCCCCCTGCAGGCCTCGCTCTCCTCGTGGGAGCACGGACGCCTGCACGGCCACCGGCTGCCGGACCCCGACGCGACCCCCGCGCGGCTGTCCCGGTTCTTCGCCTCGCTCACCGCCCAGGAGCGCACCGTCCTCGCCCGCCGCTATCCGCTCGCGGTCGGCAACATGAACGGTGCCCCCGTCGCCCTGCGCTACGAGGCCAACCACCTCGCGCTCGGCCGGCAGCGCAAGGTGGAGCTGAAGCGCATGCACGACCCGCGCCTGACGCCCGCCGGGCAGCAGGAGGCGGGCCGCCGTATGCACCGCTACGAGCAGCTGATGAGCCGCGGCCGGCAGATCCTCGCCTTCGACCCGGAGGCCTCCGGACGCGTCGCCGAGGTGATGGGCGACCTGCAGCGCGCCCAGCGCGTGTCGGTCGTCGTCCCCGGCGTCGACACCGACCTGCTCACCTTCCAGAAGACCTACCGCCCGTATTCGGCGCCGGTCGGCATGGCCAAGTCGCTGTACGCGGCCGAGCAGGCGGCGAGCCCCGGCACGCGTACGGCCGTGATCGCCTGGGCCGACTACACGGCGCCGGCCGGACTCGGCATCGAGTCGGCGACGGGCGTGCGCGCGGCTCAGGGCGCGCTTCGGCTGAACGCCCTGCTGCGGGCCCTGCCCGGCCGGGCGCCGGTGTCGCTGTTCTGCCACAGCTACGGCTCGGTGGTGTGCGGGGTCGCCGCGCACGCGCTGCCGCGCCGGGTGGCCGACATAGCGGTGGCCGGAAGCCCCGGGATGCGGGTGGAGAAGGCCGCGCATCTGCACACCTCCGCCCGGGTGTGGGCGATGCGGGACGCCTCGGACTGGATCCAGGACGTGCCGTACCTGGAGCTCGGCGGTCTGGGACACGGGGCGGACCCGGTGTCGTCCGCGTTCGGGTCGCGGGTGCTGTCGGCACAGCGCGCCAAGGGGCACGCGGGCTATTTCGAGCCCGGCACGGACAGCCTGCTGAACTTCGCGGAGATCGGCGTTGGCGCGTACCGCTCGGTGCAGTGTGCGCACGATGACGGGGCGTGCCGCGCGGGTTTGTCCGGCGCGGCGGCGGCCCAACGCGCGTAGCACCGCAGAAACTGCGGTCTGCGCGGGGTGGCGACGAAGGAACGGTTCGTGCATACGATGAGCCGCATGGGTGACGTACTGGCCGGATTTCATGCCGCCTGGGAGTTCGAGTCCGACTCCGTGCTCATCCGTTACGAGCGGGGCCTGCGAACACCGAAGCTCTTCCAGGCGCTGGGGGAACGGCGGATCCCGCTGGAGGCGGTGTCGGATGTGACGCTGGCCCCGGGCAGACGGGGCGCGGTGGTGCTGCGGGCCGAACTGCGGGCCGGGGCCGACCCGCTGCTGGAGGCGGCGGCCGGGCAGCTGAAGGAAGGGTGCGACCCGTACCGGCTGGTGCTGCCCAGCGAGCGCGAGACCCTCGCCGAGTACTACGCCGACGAGCTGAAGTCCGCGCTGAGCGGCGGTGACGAGCCCGCCGACCGTTTCCTGGTGGCCGCTCCCGAGGCGCCGCGGCAGTTCAAGGCGTACGACGCGAAGGCGTCCTTCGACGGCAGGACCGTGAACTTCCGGTGGTTCTGGACGGGCGCGTCCTCAGCGAAGTGGAAGGCGGGCGACCAGAGCTTTCCGGTCACCGTGCTGAGCGGGGTCGAGTGGCGCTCCCCCGAGGTCTTCGAAGGTCATCTCCGGTTGCTGCGGCGGGACGGGGCCGAGGCGCCCGCGCAGCCCGACCAGGATCCGGCGGCCGTGGTGTTCGGCCTGGGATACGGACCGGTGCACGAGTCGCTGCCGTTCGCTGCGGCCGTCCTGGCGGCGATCCGCAGCTGCGGGCCGCTGCCGTCGGTGCCGGCCCGCCGGGACCCCGCCGACATCGCGGAGCGCATCCGTCACCTGGGCGAGCTGCATCAGGCGGGCCTGGTGACGGACGCGGAGTTCTCCACGAAGAAGGCCGAACTGCTGGCGGAGCTCTGAGCTACTCCCGGCCGGCGGAGGTGAACGTCATGTCCGCGTACCGGTCGCCCGCCACCTTCGCCGCTATCGGCTCCAGCAGGGACAGCTCGTCCTCGGTCAGTGCGATGGTCGCCGCTCGCGCGTTCTCCTCCACGCGGCCCGGCTTGCGGGTGCCCGGGATGGGGATGACGGGGAGGCCGTGCACCGCCGCCTGCTGCTGGACCCAGGCGAGCGCCACCTGCCCGAGCGACACGCCGTGGGCCTCGGCCACCGTGCGGATCGGCTCCAGCAGAGCGGCGTTGGCGGCCGCGTTCTCACCGGTGAACCGGGGCTGCTGACGACGGAAGTCGTCGGCGGTCAACTGCGTGTCGGGGTTGGTGAAGGCCCCGGTGAGGAAGCCGCGGCCGAGCGGGGAGTACGGCACCAGGGCCACGCCCAGGTCACGGGCGGTGGGCACCACCTGTGCCTCGATGTCCCGGCTGAACAGGGACCACTCCGACTGCACGGCGGCGATCGGGTGCACGGCGTGGGCGGTGCGCAGCTCCTGGGCGGTGACCTCGCTGAGTCCCAGGTGCTTCACCTTGCCCTCGCGCACCAGCTCCGCCATGGTGCCGACGCTCTCCTCGATCGGCACGTTCACATCGCGCCGGTGCATGTAGTAGAGGTCGATGACGTCGACGTCCAGACGCTTCAGGCTCGCCTCGACGGCCTGGCGGATGTACGGCGGGTCGTTGCGGATGATCCGCCGGGTGGGGTCGTCCGGCGGGATCGACAGGGCGAACTTGGTCGCGATGACGACCTGCTCACGGTTCGCCTTGAAGAACGGCGAGAGGAACCTCTCGTTCTCGCCCTGGCCGTAGGCGTCCGCCGTGTCGAAGAGCGTGACGCCCAGCTCCAGGGCCCGCTCCAGGGTGGCGCGCGAGTCCTTCGCGTCGGAGGGACCGTAGGCGAAGCTCATGCCCATGCAGCCGAGGCCCTGGACGCCCACCTCGATGCCGCTCCCGCCCAGAGGTGCGGTCGGGATCCTGCCGTCGGTCATCGAACCTTCTCCCCCTCGTAGGCACGGGCGCGCTCCGCGTCCGCGTAGAAGCTGATCTTCCGGTCCAGCACCGCGAGCGTGTCCTGCAGCTCCGCGATCCGGGCCAGTACGTCGCGCCGGGTCGCCTCCAGCAGCTCGAACCGCTCGCCGTAGGTGTGGTCGCCCTCGCGCACGAGTTCCGCGTAGCGGACCATGTCGGCCACCGGCATTCCGGTGAGCCGGAGCTTGCCCACGAGGTCGAGCCAGTCGAGGTCGCGGTTGCTGTACCGGCGCTGGCCGGTGTGGGAACGGTCGACGTGCGGCATCAGGCCGATGCGCTCGTACCAGCGCAGGGTGTGCGCGGTCAGCCCGGTGAAGGCGACGACCTCGCTGATGGTGTAGCTGTCCTGGCCTTGCGGGCGCCGGTGCGGATGGGGCGGGGCGCCGCAACTGTCGGTCCTGGTAGGGGTGGTCTCCATCACCGTCATGGCCTCAACGCTATGGCCTTGGAGTGCACTCCAAGCAAGCGGAATCGGTAAGAAACAGCCCCCCAGCCTGACCCCACGAGAAGTAGGAAGGGGAAGCGGCTTAGGCTCGTCGGCATGTCCTTGCAGAGCCTCGCGCTGATCGAAAACTGGCCGGTTCCCGTCGCCGCGGCGGGTGTGGTGCGGGCCGACGGGACGGTCCTGGGCACCCACGGCCCCGTCGACCGGCGTTTCCCGCTCGCCTCGGTGACCAAGCCGCTCACGGCGTACGCCGCGCTCGTCGCGTACGAGGAGGGCGCGATCGAGTTCGACGAGCCGGCCGGGCCGACCGGCTCGACCGTCCGTCATCTGCTCGCGCACACCTCGGGTCTCGCCTTCGACGAGCACCGGGTGACGGCCCCGCCCGGCGAGCGGCGGCTGTACTCCAACGCCGGTTTCGAGCAGCTGGGCGACCACATCGCCAAGGCCACGGACATCCCGTTCGCCGAGTACCTGCGGCAGGCGGTGCTGGAGCCGCTGGGCATGACGTCCACCTCGCTTGAGGGCTCCCCGGCGAAGGACGGCGTCTCGACGGTGGCCGACCTCCTGCGCTTCGCCGCCGAGATCCAGGCCCCACGCCTCCTCGACCCCCGCACGGTCGCGGAGGCGATGACCGTCCAGTACCCGGGCACCAAGGGCGTCCTGCCGGGCTACGGCCACCAGAACCCCAACGACTGGGGCCTCGGCTTCGAGATCCGCGACTCCAAGTCCCCGCACTGGACGGGCTCCTCGTCCTCCCCGCGCACCTTCGGCCACTTCGGCCAGTCCGGCACGTTCCTGTGGATCGACCCCGACGCGGGGGTCGCGTGCGCCGCTCTGACGGATCGCGCGTTCGGCCCGTGGGCGATCGAGGCGTGGCCCCCCTTCACGGACGCGGTGCTCGCGGAGGTGTGACGCCGGTCCCGGCGGGCCTCCGGGCGAGCACCTCCGAAGTAAGCCGCTCGATCGCGGGTCGCAGCGGGCGGGGCTCGCCGAGGGGACGCCAGTCCTCGACGGACACGGGCACGCCCAGCGAGCGGATCCGGTCCGCGAGCGCCCCGAAGGCCCCGTTGTCGCGCACGGCCGTGACGAAGACGACGGCGTCGCAGCCGGTGGCGGTGAGCCGTTCCAGGAACTCGGTCACGAACGCGGCCGGGTACTCCCTGGGGCAGGTGCGCGCGTACATCGAGAAGACGCCGATGCGCACGTCCCGGTCCGCCGAGACATGGACGACCAGTGGTTCGCCGATCCCCGCCTCGGGATGCGGTTCGACCAGTTCGCCCGGTTGCAGGTCGCCGGCCAGCCCGTCCCTGACGCGCGTGTCGAGCAGCAGCATCTCGATCAGTTCCAGCAGCGGCTCGTCCGAGGCGCCGTAGGCCGACTCGATGATCTCCCGCAGCCGCTGGGCCTCCCCCTCGGGCAGCCGTGCCGCCGTCCGGTTGACCGCCTCGTTGCGGCGCACCGCCAGGTGCAGTTCGAAGTCCCGCAGTTTCGCCCCGACGATCGGCATCCCGCTGACCGCGACCAGCAGGAACAGCGCGCCGGCGGCCAGCATGGCCACGCTCCCGGCCTGGTTGCCGCCCGTGAACACCGCGGCGACCCCGGCGGCGGCCAGCGCTCCGCCCACACCTCCCGCCGCCTGTCGCTGCCCCCTCGTCAGAGGGACCGGCTCGGAGTGGCGGCTCGCATCGGCCTCGACCTGCGGTGCATCCCCCTCGGACATGGCGCCGATGATAGGTCAGGCGCCTTGCGGTGCAAGGGAGTTGGCAGGGATCAGAAGTTCATCTCCCACACCAGCACCTCGGCCGGCGTCAGCCCGACCGCCTCCAGGCCCTCGGCGTCCGTGATACGCGCCGCGTCCCCCGCCGCCAGGTCGTCCCCGCCGAGCCGTACGCCGCCGCGCACCACATGGACGTACACGAACGCGCCGTCCGGTACCGCCGTCCGCTCCCCCGGGCCCAGGCGCCGTACGTGGAGCATCGCGCCCGCCTCCGGGACCGCGTACGGGGTGGAGTCGGCGATGCCGTGGACGATCTCGTACGAGGGGTCGCCGCCGGGGTTCAGGGGGGCCAGCCACATCTGGACGAAGGTCAGGGGGGTGGGGCCGTCGTTGCGCTCCACGTGCCGTACCCCCGCCGCCGCGCTCAGCCGCTGCACGTCCCCGGGGCGGACGGTCGTCTCGTGGCCCTCGGAGTCGCGGTGGGTCAGCTCGCCCTCGACCACCCAGGTGACGATCTCCGTGTGGCTGTGCGGGTGTTCGTCGAACCCGGCGCCGGGGGCCAGCCGCTCCTCGTTGCAGGCGATGACCGCGCCGAAGCGGAGGTTGCCGGGGTCGTAGTGCGGGCCGAAGGAGAAGGCGTGCCAGGACTCGATACCGGCCGCCGCGTCGCCCCCGGGATAGCGCTCCGCAGCGCGCCGTACGTCCATCACGTACCCCAAGGTAGCGGCGCGGAGGGAGCCGTGCGGGGGTCACCCGCAACCCTGCTCGGCACACTCCCGTCCGGATAAGGCAGTCTTGTCCCGTGCCCGAACCCGAAGCCAGCAAGCCCGAAGCCACCCGGTCCGACGTCCATCCGCACGCGGCAACCCTGAAGCGGCTGGAGAAGTCCTCCGGGAGCCTCGCCGCGCAGGCCATCGCGCGGATGGACGAGACGCTGCCGTGGTACCGGGCGATGCCCCCGGAGAACCGTTCCTGGATCGGGCTGGTCGCCCAGGCCGGTATCGCCGCCTTCACCGAGTGGTTCCGGTATCCCGACGCCCCGCAGGCCATCTCCACCGACGTGTTCGGGACGGCGCCGCGCGAGCTGACCCGGGCCATCACGCTGCGGCAGACCGTGGAGATGGTGCGCACGACCATCGAGGTCATGGAGTCCGCCATCGACGAGGTGGCGGCGCCCGGTGACGAGAGCGTGCTGCGCGAGGCCCTGCTCGTCTACGCCCGTGAGATCGCCTTCGCCACCGCCCAGGTCTACGCCCAGGCCGCCGAGGCACGCGGTGCCTGGGACGCCCGGCTGGAGTCGCTCGTCGTCAACGCGGTGCTCAGCGGGGAGGCCGACGAGGGGGCCGTGAGCAGGGCCGCCGCTCTCGGGTGGAACGCGCCCGAACATGTCTGCGTCGTGCTGGGGACCGCCCCCGACGGGGACTCCGAGCTGACCGTGGAGGCCATCCGGCGCGCCGCCCGGCACGCCAAGCTCCAGGTGCTCACCGGGGTGCTCGGCGACCGGCTCGTCGTCATCGCCGGCGGCAGCGACAACCCGCTCGGTGTCGCCAAGTCGCTGATCGGCCCTTATGCGGCCGGACCGGTGGTCGCGGGACCCGTCGTACCGGACCTGCTGGCCGCCACCCGGTCCGCGCAGGCCGCCGCCGCCGGCCTCAAGGCGTGTTCCGCCTGGCAGGACGCGCCGCGCCCGGTACTGGCGGACGATCTGCTTCCGGAGCGCGCGATCGCCGGTGACCCGAGCGCCCGCGAGCAGTTGGTGGAGGAGATCTACAGACCGCTGGAGGAGGCCGGCTCGGCGCTTCTGGAGACGCTCTCCGTCTATCTCGAACAGGCGTCCAGTCTCGAGGGCGCGGCCCGGATGCTCTTCGTTCACCCGAACACCGTGCGCTACCGGCTTCGACGTGTGACTGACGTCACCGGCTGGTCACCCTCTGATGTACGCTCCGCTTTCACCCTCCGCATCGCGCTGATCCTGGGGCGTCTGGCCGATGGGGATCTCCCCGCCTAGTCTTTTGTCGGGGATCCACAAAACCCCCTCGTGTTCTTCGTCCTTGTCCCCACGGGCGGCCCGGGCCGCCCTCAAGAGAGAGTGTGAGAGTGCTCGTACTCGTCGCTCCCGGCCAGGGCGCCCAGACGCCCGGCTTCCTGACTCCCTGGCTCGAACTCCCCGGTGCCGCCGACCGCGTCGCCGCCTGGTCGGACGCCATCGGACTGGACCTCGCCCACTACGGCACACAGGCCGACGCGGACGCGATCCGGGACACGGCTGTGGCCCAGCCGCTCCTCGTCGCCGCCGGAATCCTGTCCGCCGCGGCACTCGGTGACATCTCTCCGAACGCCGTCGCCGGTCACTCCGTCGGTGAGATCACCGCCGCCTCCTTCGCCGGCGTCCTCGACGACACCGCCGCGCTGACCCTCGTCCGCAAGCGGGGTCTGGCCATGGCCGACGCCGCCGCGATCACCGAGACCGGGATGTCGGCGCTGCTCGGCGGCGACCCCGAGGTGACCGTCCCGCACCTGGAGAAGCTGGGTCTGACCCCGGCGAACGTCAACGGCGCCGGCCAGATCGTCGCCGCGGGCACGCTGGAGCAGCTCGCCGCGCTGAACGAGGACAAGCCCGAGGGCGTCCGCAAGGTCGTCCCGCTGAAGGTCGCCGGCGCGTTCCACACGCACCACATGGCCCCGGCGGTCGACGCGCTGGCGAAGGCCGCCGCCGACCTCACCCCGGCCGACCCGAAGGTCACGTACGTCTCCAACAAGGACGGCCGGGCCGTCGCCACCGGTGCCGAGGTGCTCGAGCGGCTGGTCGGCCAGGTCGCCAACCCGGTCCGCTGGGACCTGTGCATGGAGACCTTCCAGGAGCTCGGCGCCACCGCCCTGATCGAGGTCTCCCCGGGCGGCACGCTGGTCGGCCTCGCCAAGCGCGCGCTGCCGGGCGTGAAGACCCTCGCGCTCAAGACCCCCGACGACCTCGACGCGGCCCGCGCGCTCATCGCCGAGCACGCTTCAGCCTGACGCCCTAAGGAGCCGTACGAACATGTCGAAGATCAAGCCCAGCAAGGGCGCCCCGTACGCGCGCATCCTCGGCGTGGGCGGCTACCGTCCCACCCGTGTGGTGCCGAACGAGGTGATCCTCGAGACGATCGACTCCTCCGACGAGTGGATCCGTTCGCGCTCCGGCATCCAGACCCGGCACTGGGCGAACGACGAGGAGACCGTCGCCGCCATGTCGATCGAGGCGTCGGGGAAGGCGATCGCCGACGCCGGCATCTCCGCCGAGCAGATCGGCGGCGTGATCGTCTCGACGGTCTCGCACTTCAAGCAGACCCCGGCCGTGGCGACCGAGATCGCCGACAAGCTCGGCACCGACAAGGCCGCCGCCTTCGACATCTCGGCGGGCTGCGCGGGCTTCGGTTACGGCCTGACCCTCGCCAAGGGCATGATCGTCGAGGGCAGCGCGGAGTACGTCCTCGTCATCGGCGTGGAGCGGCTGTCCGACCTCACCGACCTGGAGGACCGGGCCACGGCCTTCCTGTTCGGCGACGGCGCGGGCGCGGTCGTGGTGGGCCCGGCCACCGAGCCCGGGATCGGCCCGACCGTCTGGGGCTCCGAGGGCGACAAGTCGGAGACCATCAAGCAGACCGTGCCGTGGACCGAGTACGACAGCACGGGCAAGTTCCCTGCGATCACGCAGGAGGGCCAGGCGGTGTTCCGCTGGGCCGTGTTCGAGATGGCGAAGGTCGCCCAGCAGGCGCTGGACGCGGCCGGAATCACCGCGAACGACCTGGACGTCTTCATTCCCCACCAGGCCAACGAGCGGATCATCGACTCGATGGTGAAGACGCTGAAACTGCCGGAGCACGTCACGGTCGCGCGTGACGTACGCACCACCGGCAACACCTCGGCCGCCTCGATTCCGCTCGCGATGGAGCGGCTTCTGGCGACCGGTGAGGCGAAGAGCGGCGACACCGCGCTCGTCATCGGCTTCGGGGCGGGTCTCGTCTACGCCGCGACTGTCGTTACCCTCCCCTAGGCACTGCGTGCCGGATCACGAACGGTCCGGGTACGCAGAGCACCGCCAAACCCTCTGGATCACAAAGAAGGAGCGCCTGACATGGCCGCCACTCAGGAAGAGATCGTCGCCGGTCTCGCCGACATCGTGAACGAGATCGCCGGCATCCCGGTTGAGGACGTCCAGCTGGACAAGTCCTTCACCGACGACCTGGACGTCGACTCGCTGTCCATGGTCGAGGTCGTCGTCGCCGCCGAAGAGCGCTTCGACGTCAAGATCCCGGACGAGGACGTCAAGAACCTCAAGACCGTCGGCGACGCGACCGACTACATCCTCAAGCACCAGGCCTGAGCCCTGCTCGGGCCGGGCGCTGAACCGGCCCCGCCACCCGGCGGTGGCGCCGCTTAATCCTCGTAATTGGAGAAAGAATTCCCGTGAGCTCGACCAATCGCACCGTGGTCGTCACCGGTATCGGCGCAACCACACCGCTGGGTGGCGACGCAGCCTCTACCTGGGAGGGCCTGATCGCCGGCAAGTCCGGCGTGAAGCCCCTGGAGCAGGAGTGGGCCGCCGACCAGGCGGTCCGCATCGCCGCGCCCGTCGCGGTGGAACCGACCGAGGTCATCCCGCGCCCGCAGGCCCGCCGCCTGGACCGCTCGGCGCAGTTCGCGCTGGTCGCGGCCAAGGAGGCGTGGGCGGACGCCGGTTTCGAGGGCAAGGCCGGTGAGGACCCGAAGGTCGACCCGGACCGCCTCGGCGCCGTCATCGCCTCCGGCATCGGCGGTGTGACGACCCTCCTCGACCAGTACGACGTGCTGAAGGAGAAGGGCGTCCGACGTGTCAGCCCGCACACCGTGCCCATGCTGATGCCCAACGGCCCCTCGGCCAACGTGGGTCTGCTGGTGGGCGCCCGGGCGGGCGTGCACACACCGGTCTCCGCGTGCGCCTCCGGCGCCGAGGCCATCGGCTACGCCATCGAGATGATCCGCACGGGCCGCGCCGACGTCGTCGTCGCCGGTGGCACCGAGGCGGCCATCCACCCGCTGCCCATCGCCGCGTTCGGCAACATGATGGCGATGTCCAAGAACAACGAGAACCCCGAGGGCGCCTCGCGTCCCTACGACGTCGCGCGGGACGGTTTCGTCCTCGGCGAGGGCGCAGGCGTGATCGTCCTGGAGTCCGCCGAGCACGCCGCCGCGCGCGGTGCCCGGGTGTACGCCGAGGCGGTCGGACAGGGCATCTCCGCCGACAGCCACGACATCGTGCAGCCCGAGCCGGAGGGGCGGGGCATCTCGCACGCCCTGCAGAACCTGCTGGAGCGCACCGACCTGGACCCGGCGGAGATCGTGCACGTCAACGCGCACGCCACCTCGACGCCGGCCGGTGACATCGCCGAGCTCAAGGCTCTGCGCAAGGTGTTCGGCGACGACGTGGACCACATGGCGGTCTCCGCGACCAAGTCGATGACCGGTCATCTCCTGGGCGGCGCCGGCGGCGTGGAGACGGTCGCCACCGTCCTCGCGCTGTACCACCGGGTCGCCCCGCCGACCATCAACGTCGAGAACCTCGACCCGGAGGCGGAGGCCAACGCCGACGTCGTCCGCGGCGAGGCCCGCAAGCTGCCCGTGGAGGGCCGTGTCGCCGCGCTGAACGACTCGTTCGGCTTCGGCGGGCACAACGTGGTCCTGGCGTTCCGGACGGTCTGAGAACCGCCCGTACGCCGGCCCCCCGCACAACCGAAGGGCCCTCACCGCCTGGTGAGGGCCCTTCGGCTTCGGTACGGGAGCTCAGACCACCTGGTGGAGCCACCGCACGGGCGCGCCCTCGCCCGCGTACCGGAACGGCTCCAGCTCGTCGTCCCACGGCTTGCCGAGCAGCTTGGCGATCTCGGCCTCCAGGTCGGTCTCGTCGCGCTGAGACCGGGTCAGGGCGGCGCGCAGCCGGTCCTCCGGGATCAGGATGTCGCCGTGGATGCCGGTAACGGCGTGGAAGATGCCCAGCTCGGGGGTGCAGCTGTAGCGCTCGCCCTCGGCGGTGGGGCAGGGCTCGGCCGTGACCTCGAAGCGCAGCAGGTGCCAGCCGCGCAGCGCCGACGCCAGCTTGGAGGCGGTGCCGACCTCGCCCTTCCAGGAGAACTCCGAGCGCCAGGTGCCCGGCGCGGCCGGCTGCCGGATCCAGTCGAGGTTGACGCGTGTGCCGAGCACCCCGGCCACGGCCCATTCGACGTGCGGGCACAGCGCGCGCGGCGCGGAGTGCACGTACAGAACTCCACGTGTCGTCACCGGGACCTCCGGGCAGAGCGGGACATCTTGCGAACTGGCGGACGGTTGTGGCCGGGGCCACGTTTGATGGCGAGGCTACCGTGCGGCGGCGCAAGGAGTGTGACGTACCGTCGGTCCCGATGCGCCGAAACGCCCGCCATTCACCCGGCAGGACGCTTGTACGGGTGCGAACCGTTGCAGGCTGCGGTGTTCGGGAACTCCCGCGCGTTGTCATGAGGGGGAGCTCCCTGTACGTCGACCGAGGGGAACAGCAGCGGATGCGGAAGCCGAGCCACCGTTCACGGGCCGCGCTCGCCGTCACGGCGGCGGCCGTTCTGGGCGTCGCCGGCTGCGACGCCGTCGGTGGCGACACGACCGCACCCACGCACCGCCCGAGGCCGACGCCGTCCTGGGACGTCAGCCCCAGCTCCATCGCGGCTGTCGGCGACTCCATCACCCGTGGTTTCGACGCGTGCACGGTCCTGTCGGACTGCCCCGAGGTGTCCTGGGCGACCGGCACGGACACCAAGGTCGACAGTCTCGCCGTCCGGCTGCTGGGCAGGGCGCAGGCGGCCGAGCGGAGCTGGAACTACGCGGTGACCGGGGCCCGGATGGCGGACCTGCCCGGGCAGATCGCGCAGGCGGTGGTGAAGCGGCCGCAGTTGGTGACGGTGATGGTGGGCGCCAACGACGCCTGCCGCAGCTCGACGTCGGCGATGACCCCGGTGGCCGACTTCCGGGCCGGCTTCCAGGACGCGCTGACTTCGCTGCGCAGGCAACTGCCGAAGACCCAGGTGTACGTGGCGAGCGTGCCGAACCTGAAGCGGCTGTGGTCCGAGGGCCGCACCAACGCGCTGGGCAAGCAGATCTGGAAGCTCGGCATCTGCCCCTCGATGCTGGGTGACGCGGACGCGCTGGACTCGGCGGCGACCCTGCGCCGGGACACCGTGCAGAAGCGCGTGGAGGACTACAACAAGGTGCTGAAGGAGGTGTGCGCCAAGGACCGCCGCTGCCGCTTCGACCGGAACGCGGTGTACGACTACCGGTTCGGCACCGACCAGCTGAGCCACTGGGACTGGTTCCACCCCAGTGTGAACGGACAGGCCCGACTGGCGGAGATCGCCTACCGCACGGTCACCGCGAAAGGACGCCTGACAGGCACGTGACTTAGGGTTCCGATCATGAGCGAACACTTCGGCACACTTCCCGACGGCACCCCGGTCCACCGCTGGACCCTGGAGCGGGCCGGAGTGCGGGTGCGGATCCTGTCGTACGGCGGGATCGTGCAGTCGGTCGAGATCCCGGACCGCACCGGCCACCGGGCGAACGTGGTGCTGGGGTTCGCCGACCTGGACGGCTATCTCGGCTGCCCCGGCCCGTACTTCGGCGCCCTGATCGGCCGGTACGCCAACCGGATCGCGGGCGCCCGCTTCCCGCTGGACGGGGTGACCTACGCCCTGGAGCCGAACAACGCGCCCAACTCCCTGCACGGCGGCGAGCACGGCTTCGACAAACGCGTGTGGGACGCCCTGCCGGTGGAGCACGGGGTGCGGCTCACCCGGGTCAGCCCGCACGGCGAGGAGGGCTTCCCGGGCCGGCTGGAGGTCTCGGCGACGTACACGCTGGAGGCGGACGGCTCGCTGCGGATCGGGTACGAGGCGGTGACGGACGCGCCGACCATCGTGAACCTGACGAACCACTCGTACTGGAACCTGGCCGGCTCCGGTAGCGCGTCCGGCCACGAACTGCGCATCGACGCCTCCCACTACACCCCGGTCGACGCCGACCTGATCCCCACCGGTGAACTCGCGGACGTCACCGGCACACAGTTCGACTTCCGCCGGTCACGCAAGACGGGCTCCGGCTACGACCACAACTTCGTGCTCGTCGGCGGGGTGACGCAGACCCCGCGCGAGGTCGCCGAGCTGCGCGACCCGGCGTCCGGCCGCGTGCTGACCGTGACGACCACCGAACCCGGCCTCCAGCTCTACACCGCCGACCATCTGCCCGAGCCCTTCACCCCGGGTGACGGCGTCGCCCTGGAGACCCAGCACTTCCCCGACTCGCCGAACCGCCCGGACTTCCCGAGCACGGTGCTGCGCCCGGGCGGGGTGTTCCGCTCGGAGACGGCGTACGGCTTCGGGACGCGCTGACCCCACGTGTGAGCCCCGGCCCAGGTGTCAGGTCCCGGGCCGGGGCTGTCTGTGGGGAGACTTGTCCCGGATCAGACGTTAATCGTCGCGGTGAGGCGGCGGTCCGTGATCGAGCGGCTGACCTGGATCTCGTACGAACCCTTCACAAACGACCACGAGCCGCTCGCCTCGTCCCACACCTCGAAGGCGCGGCGGGGCAGCGTGACGACCGCCTCGGCGCTCTCGCCGGGTCCGGCCTCGACGCCCGCGAAGCCTGCCAGATACCGGGCCGGACGCTCGGGGCCGGGCTCGGCCGGGGCCAGGTAGACCTGCACGACCTCCCGTCCCGCGCGCCCGCCGGTGTTCCTGACCCGGACCCGCACCACGCTGTCGCCCTCGACCTGCACCGACTCATAGCTCCACTCGGTGTAGCCGAGGCCGTGGCCGAAGGGGTACGAGGGGGTGCGGCCCTCCTTCTCCCAGGCGCGGTAGCCGATGAACACGTCCTCGGTGTACGGCAGTTCGCCGTTCTCGGGGACCACCCGGGTGACCGGGGCGTCGGCCAGGGAGCCCCAGGTCGTGGGCAGCCGGCCGCCGGGCTCGTGGACACCGGTGAGGACGTCCGCGAGGGCTGCGCCACCCTCCTGACCCGGGAACCAGCTCAGCAGCACGGCGGCGACGTCCTCGCGCCAGGGCAGTTCGACCGGGGAGCCGGAGTTGACGACGACGACGGTGTTGGGGTTGGCGGCGGCGACGGCGCGGACCAGGTCGTCCTGGCGGCCGGGCAGCGCGAGGTCCTTGCGGTCGAAGCCCTCCGACTCGACGCGGTCGGTGGTGGCGACCACCACGACGGCCGTGTCGGCGGCGCGCGCGGCCTCGACGGCCTCGGCGATCAGCTCGTCCGGGTCGCGCTGCGGCTCCTGGTGGGCGAGCGCGAAGGCGACGACCTTGAAGGGGGTCCCCTCGGGGAGCGCGATCACGTGGTGGAGGGAGACCTCGACCGGTTCGCCCGCGGTCAGTTCGACCTCGGCGCGGGGCACGGGCGCGCCGAAGAACGCCTCGAAGGGGTCGCTGTCGTCGGCGGGGCGCTGGACGTCGTCGTAGTACGTGGTGCCGGCGACGGTGAGGGTGAAGGGGCCGGTGCCCTTGATCCCGAAGGTGTGCGTCCCGGAGTCACGGGGGGTGAAGGTGCCGGTCAGCTCCACGGTGTGGAGGTTGTCGTGGGTGACGCCCTCGGGGAGGTCGGTGCCCATCCACTGGATCTGGCCGCTGGGTGTGCCGCGGGTGCCGATGACCTCGCCCGCCGCGTCCCGGCACACCGCGCGCAGTTCGAAGCCCCGGTCGGCGACGGCCAGTTCGGTGTTCGGGTCGGCGCCGACGGCGTCGCTGAGGGCGCCCTCGGGGAGGGCGGCGGTGAGGCCGTCGAGCGGGGAGACGATCCGGTCCGGGAAGACGGTGGCCGAACCGCCGCCCAGGACCCGGGCGTCGCGGGCGGCGGCGCCGATCAGGGCGACGGTGCCGGGCCGGAGCGGGAGGGCGTCGTTCTCGTTGCGGACCAGGACGAAGGAGCGGCGGGCGATCTCGCGGGCCAGCGCCTCGCCGTCCACGGTCGCGGGCGGTTCGGTCACGGCGGGCTCGGCGGACTCCAGGGCGCCGACGCGGGCGGCGAGCCGCAGGACGTTGCGGACGGCCGCGTCGACCGTGGCCTCCTCGACCTCGCCGTCCCGCACCGCCTGGGCGAGCGCGGGGCTGTAGACGGTCTGCGGGCCGGGCATGGCCACGTCCAGGCCGCCCTCGATGGCGGCGGCCGTCGAGCGGGCGGCCATCCAGTCGGAGACGTTGTAGCCGTCGAAGCCCCACTCGCCGCGCAGCACGCCGTTCACCAGACGGGCGTGCTCGGTCATCGTCGTGCCGTTGACCGTGTTGTAGGCGGTCATGACGCCCCAGGGGCGGGCCTCGGCGACGATGATCTCGAAGGGCGCCAGGTACAGCTCGCGCAGCGCCCGCTCGCTCACCAGGTTGTTCACGGTGAAGCGGTCGGTCTCGGCGTCGTTGGCGACGAAGTGCTTGACGGTGGTGCCGACGCCGCCGGACTGGACGCCATTGACATAGCCGGCACCGATGCGTCCCGTCAGGTACGGGTCCTCGCTGTAGGCCTCGAAGTGCCGTCCGCCGAGCGGGGACCGGTGGAGGTTGACGGTCGGCGCGAGCAGCACGTGCACGCCCTTGCGCCGGGCCTCCTGGGCGAGCAGCGTGCCGGCGCGGCGGGCGAGAGCCGGGTCCCAGGTGGCGGCGAGGGCGGTCGGGGAGGGCAGGGCGATGGAGGGGTCGTCGGCGGTCCAGCGCACGCCCCGCACGCCGATGGGGCCGTCGGACATGACGAGGGACTTCAGCCCGATCTCCGGCAGGGCGGGCAGCGACCACACGTCCTGCCCGGACAGCAGCCGGGTCTTCGCGTCCAGGTCCAGCTTGCCCAGCGCCGCCTCGACGGCGGCCTCGCGCGCCTGGTCGGCCGGAGAGGTGTCTGCGGTTCCCGCCATCGGGATCTCCTCATCGAGTCATGTCGTCGTCCTGTGGGCCATCGTGCACCCGGTACCTGTAACGCGGTAGGTTTCGTTATGGTGCCGTAATATTAGCCATATGTCGATGCCGTACGGTGACGCCATGAACGCCAGGGTCAGGAGCGAGGAACGGCGCGCGGAGATCGTGCGGGCGGCGCTGGAGGTGATCGCCGAGCGCGGATACCGGGGCGCGAGCCTGGCCGCGGTGGCGGAGCGGGTGGGGCTCACCCAGCAGGGCCTGTTGCACTACTTCCCGACGAAGGAGGCGCTGCTGGTCGCCGTGCTGAAGGAGCGCGACCAGTGGGACGCCGTACCGGCGACGCAGTGGCGGGTGGACCTGCTGGCCTCGCTGGTCGAGTACAACGCGATGCGGCCCGCCATCATCCAGACCTTCTCGGCGCTGCTGGGCGAGAGCGTGACGGAGGGGCATCCGGCGCGGGCGTACTTCACCGAGCGCTACCGGCAGGTGCGCGAGAGCATGGCGGCGGTCCTGCGCACCGCGTACGGCGACCGCCTCCCGAACGGGCTGACGCCGGAGCGCACGGCCCCGCTCCTGGTCGCGGTGATGGACGGCCTCCAGTACCAGTGGCTCCTGGACCCGGACTCGGTGGACATGCCGGCCGCGTTCCGCGACTTCCTGGCGCTGCTCGGCGAGGAGGCCTGAACTCCTGTGCTACTGCCGCCAGATGACGGCGAGTGCCTTGCTCACCGCGACGACCGCGGCGAAGGCGACCGCCCAGGCCGCCGCCCCGGCGGCGAACAGCGCGGCCACACCCGCCCCGAACCAGACCGCCTCGAAGCCGACACGGACCGCGCCACGCGTCTTGTACGACGCCTTCTGCGAGCCGAACAGGGCCCACAGGACGACGAGCACGGCCGGGCCGCCGAGACCCAGCGCCCAGGTGAGCGGGGCCGCCACATCACGGGTGAAGCCCCAGTACCCGACGGCCGCGAGGGCGCCGAGTTCGATCAGGAACAGCACACCCAGATTCACGGCCTTCACGGTCCTCATGCGCGGCAGTATCACCTGCGGGCGGGCACGGCGGCCACGATTTAGATCTCGGGTGGGCGGCGCAGGTGACAGCTGAGTACGCGTACTCAGGCGCCCCCGCTTCCCCGGGTCGACGATGAGCGCATGAGGTGGAGGAACACAACCGCCGTCCTCGCGCTGCTGCCCCTCGACGCCCTGGCCGTGGGCTACGGCTGGCTGGTGGCGACCTGGACGGACGAGCCGCACGAGCCGCCCCTGGCTCAACTGGGTGTGATCTGCGGGCTGGTGGCGGCCAGCGGCGTCGCGCTATGGGCGGCCCGGTTACGGAGCGCCGCGGTCTTCCAGGTCGTCCCCGTCCTCGTGCTCGCGACGCTGACGCTGTCGCTGTCGTCCTCCTGAGTCCCACCCCATGGCGTAGACCACTTCCGTCACGGGATACTGCGGACGTCCGCACCACGCTCCCCCACGACGGCGACGGAAGGACTGAACTCCCTTGGGTTCCCTACGTGTTCGGATCGGCATTCTCGGACTGGCCGTGATGGCCTCGGTGGCCTCCCCGGTGACGGCGAGTGCCGCCGCGACCGCTCCCTCCCCTACCGTCGAGGAACAGCGCCTCGACAAAGCGGTGCCGCAGGAGATACTCCGGCGTCCGGGTTCGACGACGTGGCACCGGAGTTGGCCCGCGAGCTGGGCTCGGCGCACTCCTACGCCCAGGCGCGGCGGATCGTCGTGCGCGAGGGATCGGCGCTGTGGCGGCGGGCCGTGGACCGGGTGCAGGGGCGCGGACCGGCCGGCGGCGACCTGAGCCGGGACGACGACCGGCCGCTGTACTGGGCCAGGTTGGGGCTGACCCGGGAACTGCGGACCTGGGAGCCGGGATTCGCGCTGAGCGACGCCCAACGGAACACGCTGATCGAGCAGTTGGAGCGGACCTCTCGGGGACAGACCGACGTGCGCTATCCGCACGGCAAGGGGCTCAGGCGGATCCTCGTCACCGGCTTCGACCCGTTCACCCTCGACCGGGACATCCGGATCTCCAACCCCTCCGGCGCCACCGCGCTCGCCCTCGACGGCACGGTGATCCGGACCGCGAAGGGTCCGGCGCGTATCGAGACGGTCGTCTTCCCCGTGCGCTGGCAGGACTTCGCGCAGGGGACGGTGGAGCGGACGCTGCGGCGGTATCTGCCGAAGGTCGACCTGTTCACCACGGTGAGCCAGGGGCGGGTCGGGCGGTTCGACGTGGAGCGGACCAACGGGGCCTGGCGGGGCGGCTTCCCGGACAACGACAACGTCTCGCGGACCGAGACCGTCCCGGTGACCGACCCCGCCTCGCAGCCGCAGTGGACGACGACCACGCTGCCGTACCGTCAGATCGTGGCCGCGGACACGGGACGCTTCCCGGTCTACGACCACACCGAGGTGACCGAGATACCGGCGGGCGGGACGACGGAGGTCGTGCGGCCGGACGGGCCCACCCCGGGCTCCACGGCGCGAGCAGGTGGCGGCGGGAACTACCTCTCCAACGAGATCGCCTACCGGGCCACCCTGCTGCGGGACCGGCTGGGGCTGCACGACACCCTGCCGGGCGGGCATGTGCACACGTCAGTTCTGCAGTTCGGGGCGGGCAACACGGATCCGGCGACCGGGACGGTGACCGACCCGGAGTTCGTGCGCAACCGGCTGGACATCGTGGCGCAGGTGCGGGCGATCCTCACCGTGGCGGCCGACGCGGCCTTCGGGAAGTGAGCGGCTTCAGAGAGTGAGCGGCTTCAGGGCATGACCGACTTCAGGAAATAGCCGGCTCGCCCTCGGAGTCATCCTCCCCGGACTCGCCCTCCCCGCTCTCCTCGCCCAGCAGCTCCCGCGCCATCAGCGTCGCGCCCGCGACCGCGCCCGGCATCAGGAACACCGCCACGAACGGCACCACGAAGGCGACGGCCAGCGGGGTGCCGAAGCCCCAGACGAGGGTTCTGCGGGAGCGCAGGAGGGCGAGGCGGGCGCGGAGTTCGACGCCGCGGCGCTGGAGGGCGACGGCGGTGAGCTCTTCGGTGAGGAAGAAACCGGTGACGAAGAAGCCGATCACCGGGACGACCGTCTGTCCGACGAAGGGGATGAAACCGAGGGCGAACAGCAGGACGCCCCAGAGCGCGGCACGGACGACGATCCGCAGACTGTCGCGCGCCGAGATCCACAACTCGCGCCAGAGCGGCAGACCGGACTCGGGGGCCGTGCCGTCGGGGGACACGTCCCGGTCGACCTTCTCGGAGAGGTTCTCGTAGAAGGGCTGGCCGATCAGGAGGGTGACGGCGGTGAAGGTGACGACGGCCAGCAGCAGGGCGAGGGCGAACAGCACGGCGGTGAGCAGGCCGCGGAAGGCGCCCCGCCAGGGGCTGGACCAGTCGTCGGCGAAGGGCGTCGACCAGCCGACGAAGTCCTGGCCCCACAGGGCGAGGGAGGTGAGGGCGGCCACGTACAGGACGAGGGTTATCAGACCCGGGAGCAGGCCGAAGCCGTACTGTCTCCCGTGCCCGGCCACCCAGCGCTGGCCCTTCAGGAGATAGGTGAAGCCCGCCCCAAGATCGCGCATGGGGAAGACTTTACGGTGTCGGCACCGCCACGACGATCCCCCTCTCGGCCGCGGGCGACACGGCCGCGGACACCCGTGTCGCCACCGCCCGGGCCAGCCGCCCCGCCCGCGTGGCCGCCGCGAGCAGCAGGGGCTGGACCTGTTCCAGGGCCGATACGAACAGGTCCTCGCCGGCGACCAGGACCGGCCCCGCGGCCTTCGTCGTAGCCGCGGCCGCCTCCGTGAGGTCGGCCAGCGGCGGGAGGGTGGCGCGGACGACGCCCGCTCCGGTGGCCGCCGCGCGTTCGGCGAGGGCGACCTGGAGGGGCATCAGGGGGGCCAGGGCGGTGGTCAGGGCGTCGGCGATGCGGCGCAGTTCCGGCGAGGAGTCACGCAGGACGTCGGCCGCGGTGCGGAGGACCGGCGTGACGGCGAGCAGGACGCCCGCGGCCACGCCGGCCGTCGCGGGGATCAGGGGTGACGTCGCCTCGAGAAGGTCGCCGAGGGCGTTCGCGAACTCCTCGACGGCCGGCTCCAGCGCGTCCAGCACGGGCAGCAGGCTGTCGCCGAGAGCCGCCAGCAGGGCCTGCGCCGGTTCGCTGACCGGGTGGACGGCGAGCGGTGCCCCGCTGGTGCCGAGGCGGGTGAGGGTGTCGACGATGCGGTAGAAGGCCTCCTGGGCCTGCGGCGAGGCGCTGGCCTCCGCCAGCTCCGCGGTGGTCTCGCGCAGCACCCGCAGCGCTTCGGCGCCCGAGCCGTCGCGCGGGTCGAAGGTGTTGAGGGCGATCCTGGTGATGTTCCCGGCCGTCTCCAGGAGTTGGCCGGTGATGTCGGTGGTGTTGCGTGCCATGCGCAGCACGTCCTGCCTGCTGGGGAGCGGAGGGATGGTTGCCATGGGCTCTCCTCGCCTCACGGACGTCACCGGTCGGTCGCCCCCTCAGCATGCCCCCTTCGCGTGCCGCGTGCTGGGCCATCCGGGGCATCGGTGACGCGAACTCTCGCCGTGTGCGGTTGAGTCGTACAGGTACATCGCGCCGTATCGATCTCGGGGAGCTCCCACAGAGGCGTGCAGCGGTTCAGGTGAGGAGAGCGGATGACGAAGGAGATCCACGGCACCGTCGCCGATGGCTTCGAGGCGGTGCGTGAGGAGTTCGCAGCGTTCGTCGCGGGGGAACGGGACGACTACGAGGGGCAGTTGTTCGCCTATGTGCACGGCCGCAGGGTGGTCGACCTGTGGGCGGGGGACGGTGTCGAGGCCGACTCCCTCTACGCCGCGTACTCGTCGACCAAGGGAGCCGCGCATCTCGTGGTGGCCCTGCTGGTGCAGGACGGCACGCTGGAACTGGACCGCAAAGTCACCTACTACTGGCCGGAGTTCGCGGCGGAGGGCAAGGGGGCGCTGACGCTGCGCGAGCTGATCTCGCACCGGGCGGGCGTGGTCGGCACGGACACCGGCTTCACGGCCGAGGAGATGGCCGACGACCGGGCGATCGCGGAGCGGCTCGCCGACCAGAAGCCGTTCTGGCGTCCGGGTTCGGCGTTCGGCTACCACGCGCTGGTGATCGGCGCGCTGACCGGCGAGGTGGTGCGGCGGGCCACCGGCCGCACGCTCCAGCAGGTCTACGAGGAGCGGATTCGGGCGCCGTACGGCCTCGACTTCCATCTGGGGCTGCCGGCCGCGCTGGAGTCCCGGTACCGGCCCGTGCAGCCGATGATGCCGACTCCGCTGCAGCAAGCGGCGCTGGACGCGGCCCAGACCGGCCCGCACACGCTGGCCTCGATCGCCTTCAACACGCATGTGCCGAACCCGGGGACGATGGTCGACTACGCCAACTCCCGTACCGTGCGCGCCAAGGGTCCGGCGTCGGCGGGCGGGGTGGCCGCCGCGCGGGGGCTGGCCGGGATGTACGCGGCGACGATCAGCGAACTCGCCGACCGTCCGCCGCTGCTGAAGCCGGACACGATCGCCGAGGTGGGGCAGATCCACTCCATCGGCTACGACCTGGTCTCCCGCACCCACAGGTCCTACGGCCTCGGCTTCCAGGCCACTGCCGACACCTGGCACCCCTTCCTGGGCGCGGGCGCCTTCGGCCACAGCGGCGCCGGCGGCTCCCAGGCCTTCGCCGACCCCCGCACAGGCCTGGCCTACGGCTACACCCGCCGCCGCCTCGCCTTCCCGGGCGGAGCGGCCCCGGAAAACCAACGCCTGGTCAGAGCCGTACACACGGCGGCACTGGCGGTGGCCTAACCCCGCGAAGACCGAAAGGCCGCACCCCACGTCCAAGGGTGCGGCCTTCGTCGGAGGCAACGAGTGGGGACAGAGCGGCGTCACGGTGTTGGCGCCGTCGGCCTGCTCAGAGCTTGACGATCATCTTGCCCGTGTTGTCGCCGCGCAGGACACCGAGGAACGCCTCCAGGTTGTTCTCGATGCCCTCGACCACGGTCTCCCGGTACTTCAGCTCGCCCGAGGCGACCCACGGAGCCACCTCGCGGACGAACTCCGGCTGCAGGTCGTAGTGGTCGCCGACCAGGAAGCCCTCGATGCGGCCGCGGGTCTGGATCAGCCGGGCGAGGTTGCGCGGGCCCGGCGCGGGCTCGGTGTTGTTGTAGACGGAGATCATCCCGCACACGGCGATCCGGCCGCCCTGGTTGAGCTGCCCGATCGCGGCCTCCAGGTGGTCGCCGCCGACGTTGTCGAAGTAGACGTCGATCCCGTCGGGCGCGGCCTCGCGCAGCTGCTCGCTCACCGGGCCGTTCTTGTAGTTGAACGCGGCGTCGAAGCCGTACTCCTCCACGAGCAGCTTGACCTTCTCGTCGGAGCCGGCCGAGCCGATGACCCGCGAGGCGCCCTTCAGCTTGGCGATCTGCCCCACCTGGCTGCCGACCGCGCCGGCCGCTCCGGAGACAAAGACGGAGTCGCCCTCCTTGAAGGACGCGGTGCGCAGCAGACCGGCGTAGGCGGTGAGGCCGGTCATGCCGAGGACGCCGAGGTACGTCGACAGGGGCGCGGCGTCCGCGTCCACCTTGACGGCGTTCTTCGCGTCCACCACCGCGTACTCGCGCCAGCCGAAGAAGTGCAGCACGTGGTCGCCGACGGCGATGCCCTCGGCGTTGGAGGCGACGACCTCGCCGACCGCGCCGCCCTGCATGACCTTGCCCAGCTCGAAGGGGGCGACGTAGGACTTCGCTGCGCTCATCCGGCCACGCATGTACGGGTCGACGGAGAGGTACTCGTTGCGGACGAGGACCTGGCCCACGCCCGGCGTCGGGGCCTCCGTCTCGACCAGGGCGAAGTCCTCGGGCTTCGGCCAGCCGACGGGACGGCTGAGCAGGTGCCATTCGCGGTTGATCATGACAGGGCCTTTCCTCGTGTTGCTGCAGAGGCAAATACTTCAGCATCTGAAACAACCATGCCGCTGAATATTTCAGGTTGTCAAGTAACCGGGTACCCTGGAGCCATGCCCACCACACCGAAGACCCGTCGGCCCGACGCGCTGACCCTGGAGGTCGTCGAGCTCATCGGCGACGTCGTGGCCCGTTTCTACGCGGACTACGAGGACGCGGCGGGCGAGCACGCGCTCACCGGCGCCCAGGCACGACTGCTGAGCCTGCTGTCGCTGGAGCCACTGCCGATGCGGAAGCTCGCGCAGAAGCTGAAGTGCGAGCCGTCCAACGTCACCGGGATCGTGGACCGGCTGGAGTCGCGGGGACTGGTGGAGCGCCGCCCGGACCCGGCGGACCGCCGGGTGAAGCTGGCGGCGGCGACGGACGAGGGGCGCCGGGTCGCCCGGGAACTGCGCGAGGGACTGCGCTTCGCGCGCGAGCCGCTCGCGGGCCTCTCCGACGAGGAGCGGCTGTCTTTGCGGGATTTGCTACAGCGGATGCTGGCGGCCTGAGCCGAGGACGCGCTCCGGGCCGAGCGCCGGCCCGAGCCTCAGCTGCACCACCACAGGAACCGTGTGCAGGTCTGCGACGGGGACGGGTCCGGGCTGGGGGCCGAGGTCGTCGGGGCCGACGAGGTGGGGGTCGCGGCCGGACCGGTCGAGGCGGGGGTGCTCGGACGGGTGGTGACCGTCGCGGACTGGGCACTCTGCGAGGGCTTGTCGGCCTTGGACTTGTCCTTGGGGGACTTCGAGGACGACGGGGAGGCCGAGGGGCCGGCCGTGGATTCGGGAGCGCCCGCGCCCGTCCTGTCGGCCGCCGGCTTCGCGGTGGTGCCCGCCTCCTTCGAGGCGCCGCCGTCCGCCGAGTCGCCCCCGGCCGCGGCCGGCTTCGGGGTGGAGAAGGGCGCGTCCATGCCCAGCTCCGCGAGGCTGAGCCCACCGGCCGCCAGCACGACCGCCGTGACGATCAGCAGCGTCCGCCGGCGCCGGCGCCGATGCGCCGCGGCCTTGCGGTCACGCCGGCTCGCGGCACCCCCGGGACCCGTGGAACCGACGACCGCGTCGCCCTCCTCCGCGTCCCCGCCCCGGCCGCGTCCACGCCCCCGGCTCTGCGCGCGCCGCGCCGCCCGGCCCCCGCTCGGGGTGGCCGCCTCCCGGTGGTCGTCCTCGGTGCCGCCTTCCTCCGTGCCGCCATCCTCGGTGCCGTCGTCCTCGTCACCGTACGGGCCCTCGTCGCCGTAGCCGTCGTACGCGGGTACGCGCGTGTGTTCCGTCTGGGCGCGGAGCTCTTCGAGGGACGCGCCGCAGCCCGGGCAGGCGAGGGCGCCGTTGAGGTGCCGTCGGCACGGGTGGCAGTAGTCCATGACGCGGGAAGACTAAGTTCCTGATGGGTCACGTTCCTAGGCACGGCTGTGAAGGTTGTGTGGTGAACGACCCGTTGCGGCGTGGCGAGTTGAGGCATCCTTCCCGATCGCCCCGAAACCGCCGTCGAAAGCCGCACCGAAAGCAGTGTCGAAACCGTTATGCGTTCGACCCATTGACACTCCCCACACCCCGTCCTTACTGTCACGCCAGCATTTCGAACGTGTGACGAAATATCGAACAGCTGAGGGGCAATCTCCGTGCGCATCACCGGAATCAGCACACACGTGGTCGGGACGCCCTGGCGCAACCTGACCTACGTCCAGGTGCACACCGACGAAGGGATCACGGGAGTCGGCGAGACCCGGATGCTCGGTCACACCGACGCGCTGATCGGCTATCTGCGTGAGGCCGAGGCCAACCACATTCTGGGCTCCGACCCGTTCGCGGTGGAAGACCTCGTGCGCCGGATGAAGTACGGCGACTACGGCCGCGCGGGTGAGATCGTGATGTCCGGCATCGCGGTGATCGAGATGGCCTGCTGGGACATCAAGGGCAAGGCCCTGGGCGTGCCCGTCTGGCAGCTGCTGGGCGGCAAGGTCACCGACAAGGTGAAGGCGTACGCCAACGGCTGGTACACCACGGAGCGGACGCCGGAGGCCTATCACAAGGCCGCCCAGGGGGTCATGGAGCGCGGCTACAAGGCGCTGAAGATCGACCCCTTCGGCACCGGGCACTTCGAGCTCGACCACGAGCAGACCCTGTACGCCGTCTCCCTGATCGAGGCCGTGCGCGACGCGATCGGCCCCGACGCCGAGCTGATGCTGGAGATGCACGGCCGCTTCTCCCCCGCCACCGCCGTGCGCCTCGCGAACGAGCTGGCGCCCTTCAAGCCCGCCTGGCTGGAGGAGCCCTGCCCGCCGGAGAACCTGAAGGCGCTGGAGAAGGTCGCCGCCAAGGTCGACATCCCGGTCGCCACCGGTGAGCGCATCCACGACCGGATCGAGTTCCGCGAGCTGTTCGAGAGCCAGGCCGTCGACATCATCCAGCCGGACGTCGGCCACATCGGCGGCATCTGGGAGACGCGCAAGCTCGCCGCGACCGCCGAGACCCACTACGTGCTCGTCGCCCCGCACAACGTGGGCGGCTCGGTGCTCACCGCCGCCTCCCTGCAGGTTGGCTTCACCTCCCCCAACTTCAAGATCCTTGAGCACTTCAACGACTTCGCGGACGCGGAGATCAAGAAGGTGGTCAAGGGGGCGCCGGAGGTCGTGGACGGCTACTTCCACCTCTCCGACAAGCCCGGCCTCGGGGTCGAGCTGGACGTGGACGCGGCCGCCGAGTTCCCACAGCAGCAGGCGCGGTTCGACCTGTGGGCCGAGGGCTGGGAGCAGCGCAAGCCGAAGGGCACCAAGTGAGCGGCGCCGTCGTCATCGAGGCGCCCGGCGAGCACCGGCTCACCGAGCACACGCCTCGGCCGCCGGAGGCCGGCGAGGCCCTGGTCCGCGTCCACGCGGTCGGCATCTGCGGCAGCGACCGCGAGGTGTACCAGGGCAACCGGCCCGAGGGGTACGTCCGCTACCCGGTCACCCCGGGCCACGAGTGGTCCGGGACGGTCGAGGCGGTCGGGGCCGGGGTGCCTTCGAGTCTTGTCGGCCGCAAGGTCGTCGGCGAGGGCTTCCGCAACTGCCAGGTCTGCGATCGTTGTCATGCGGGCGAGACCACGCTGTGCACGGCCGGGTACGAGGAGACCGGGTTCACCGAGCCGGGCGCCATGGCCGCCACGCTCACCCTGCCGGCCCGGTTGCTGCATGTCCTGGCGGACGACGCCGATCTGACGGCCGCCGCGCTCCTGGAGCCGGCCGCCTGCATCGCGGCGGCCGCGCTCAAGGCGAACGCGCTGCCGGGTGAGCGGGTCGCGGTCGTGGGCACGGGCACGCTCGGGATGTTCGCCGTTCAGTTCCTGAAGGCGGGCTCCCCGGCGGAGCTGCTGGTGGTGGGGACGCGACCCGACCGGGCGGAGCTGTCGAAAGCTTTCGGTGCCACCGACTTCCGTACGAAGGACCAGGAGCTCCCCGACGACGTCGACGTGGTGATCGAGACCGCCGGGTCCGCGTCCGCCGCGCGCACCGCCGCCTCCCTGCTCAGGCGGGGCGGACGCCTGGTCCTGACGGGGATCCCGGCGCCGGGCGCCGAGGGTCTCGACCCGACCGATCTCGTCGTACGGCAGCTGGAGGTGCACACCGTCTTCGGTGCACCGCCGGACGCCTGGGCGCACACGGTACGGGTGTTCGGGGCCGGGCTGCTCGATCCCCTGCCCCTGGTCACGCACGAGCTGCCGCTGGAGGAGTTCCCGCAGGCCATCGAGCTGGTCGGGTCCGGCGATCCGAAGGTGGGCAAGGTGCTGCTCCGCCCCTAGACGTACGCCGGTACGGGGGCGACCTGACGGCCTCCGTACCGGCGTACACCAGCCCCCCATGACTTGAGCCGCGAACCTCGTCCGAAATATCGAACACGAAGGACAGCTTGTGACGACCGACGCTTCCGCCTCGGCGGCCCGCCGACCCGGTGAGCAGGCGCTCACCGCCCTCGGTCTGGGCGCGCCCGCCCTCGACCCCGCCGACGCCTCTCCGCACACCTTCCCCGGCGGCGGCAAGTGGCGCACCGAGATCCCCTCGTGCGAGGGTCCCGAAGCGCTGGCCGTCGTGCTCAAGGAGTCCTCGCGCCTGGACGTGCCGATCCACCGGATCAGCCAGGGCAGCGGGGTGTGGATGCTGACCGACGCCGAGATCACCGAGATGGTCGAGGCGACGGCCGAACGCGACATCGAGCTCTGCCTGTTCACCGGTCCGCGCGGCACCTGGGACATCGGCGGCTCGGTGCGCTCCGACTCGCGGGGCGCCGGACTGCGCGCCCGGGGCCACGACGCCGTCGCCGGATGCGTCGAAGACGCCGTGCGGGCGACGGAGTTGGGCGTCAAGTGCCTGCTCGTGGCCGACGAGGGCGTGCTGTGGACGCTGCACCGGGCGCGCGAGGCGGGGATCATCCCGGCGGACACGACGCTGAAGGTCTCGGCGCTGATCGGCCCCGTCAACCCCGCCTCGTACGCGGTCTACGAGCGGCTCGGCGCCGACTCCCTCAATGTGCCGAGCGACCTGACGCTGGATCACCTCACCGAGATCCGGCGGGTGTCGGCCGCCCCCATGGACATGTACATCGAGGCCCCCGACGACCTCGGCGGCTACATCCGGATGTACGAGGTCGCCGAGCTGATCCGCCGCGGCGCACCGCTGTACCTGAAGTTCGGTCTGTCCAAGAGCCCCGGCATCTACCCGTACGGGCACCACCTGCGGGACCTGACGCTGACCACCGCGCGGGAGCGGGTGCGGCGGGGGCGGCTCGCCCTGGATCTGCTCGCCCGGCACGGAGCCGAGGGCGACATGGCACCCCTCGGCTCCCGGCTGCCCGGAACGCTCAACCGGTTCGAAACCGCCGCATAACGTTCCGGAAACACCTCTTCACAAAAGAGGACGTAGTCCAACAGAATCCCACAAACCCTCGGTCTCCCGCACCGCCTCGGAGCGTCTACGCATCGCCAGGCCGAGCCCCGTCCCCACACACATCAAGGATGATGATCATGCGTACTCGCAGAGCCGCATTCGCCGCCATAGCCGGCGCCGCCTCGCTCGCCCTCACGCTGTCCGCCTGCGGGCAGAGCAGCTCGGGCGGCAGCAAGGAGAAGGCGGCCGACACCAAGGGCGGGACCATCGGCATCGCGATGCCGACCAAGTCCTCCGAGCGCTGGATCGCCGACGGCAACAACGTCGTCAAGGACCTGAAGGCCAAGGGCTACAAGACCAAGCTGGTCTACGGCGAGGACGACCCCGACACCCAGGTCTCGCAGATCGAGAACCTGATCACGCAGGGCGTCAAGGGCCTGATCATCGCGGCCATCGACAACAAGTCCCTGAACAACGTGCTTCAGGAGGCCGCGTCGGCCAACATCCCGGTCATCGCCTACGACCGCCTCATCCTCGGCACCAAGAACGTCGACTACTACGCCTCGTTCGACAACGAGAAGGTCGGCAAGCTCCAGGGCACGTACATCGTGCACAAGCTCGGCCTGGACAGCGGCAAGAAGGGCCCGTTCAACATCGAGCTGTTCGCCGGGTCCAACGACGACAACAACACCAAGTACTTCTTCGGCGGCGCGATGAGCGTGCTGCAGCCGTACATCGACAAGAAGCAGCTGGTGGTCAAGTCCAAGCAGACCGCCCTCAACCAGGTGACCACCCTGCGCTGGGACGGCGCCACCGCCCAGAAGCGCATGGAGGACATCCTGACCTCCACGTACTCCAGCGCCAAGGTCGACGCGGTCCTCTCGCCGTACGACGGCATCTCCATCGGCATCCTCGCCGCCCTGAAGTCGGACGGCTACGGCTCCGCCAGCAAGCCGCTGCCGGTCATCACCGGCCAGGACGCCGAGCTCGCCTCGGTGAAGTCGATCATCGCGGGCCAGCAGACACAGACCGTCTACAAGGACACCCGCAAGCTCGCCGACGTGGCCGCGGCCATGGTGGACGACGTCCTCAACAAGAAGACGCCCCAGACCAACGACACCAAGACCTACGACAACGGCACCAAGGTCGTCCCCGCCATGCTGCTGCAGCCGGTGAGCGTGGACAAGACCAACTACGAGGACGTCCTCGTCAAGGGCGGCTACTACACCGACGCCGAACTCAAGTAACCCCGCCCACCTACTGATTGGAAGGCACGACCATGGCGGGACCCGTCCTGGAAATGCGCTCTATCGTCAAGACCTTTCCCGGCGTCAAGGCGCTGTCGGACGTCACACTGACCGTCCGTCAGGGCGAGGTCCACGCCATCTGCGGGGAGAACGGCGCCGGCAAGTCCACCCTTATGAAGGTGCTCTCCGGCGTCCATCCGCACGGCTCCTACGAGGGCGAGATCCTCTTCGAGGGAGAGGTCTGCGAGTTCAAGGACATCCGGGCCAGTGAGCACCGGGGCATCGTGATCATCCACCAGGAGCTGGCGCTGTCGCCGTACCTATCCCTGGCGGAGAACATCTTCCTCGGCAACGAGCACGCCAAGGGCGGGTTCATCGACTGGCGGGAGACCCTGCGGCACGCCACCGAACTGCTGCGCCGGGTCGGTCTCCAGGACCACCCGGAGACCCGCGTCGCCGACATCGGCGTGGGCAAGCAGCAGCTGGTGGAGATCGCGAAGGCGCTGTCGAAGAAGGTCAAGCTGCTCATCCTGGATGAGCCGACCGCGGCCCTGAACGACGAGGACAGCGACAAACTCCTCAATCTCATCCTGGAGTTGAAGAACCAGGGCATCACCTCGATCATCATCTCCCACAAGCTCAACGAGATCCGCAAGGTGGCCGACTCGGTGACCATCCTGCGCGACGGGCGGTCCATCGAGACGCTCGACGTGAAGGCGAAGGAGACCACCGAGGACCGGATCATCTCCGGCATGGTCGGCCGTGACCTCGACCACCGCTTCCCCGAGCGCACCCCGCACGAGGCGGCGGACCCGAATGCGGCGCCCGCCCTGGAGATCCGCAACTGGACCGTGCACCACCCCATCGACCAGCAGCGCAAGGTGGTCGACGACGTCTCGATCAACGTGCGCCGCGGCGAGATCGTGGGCATCGCGGGCCTGATGGGCGCCGGCCGCACCGAACTGGCGATGAGCGTGTTCGGGCGCACCTACGGCCGGTACGCGGGCGGCACGGTCCTCAAGGACGGCACGGAGATCCGTACCAAGACCGTCTCGGAGGCGGTCGACAACGGCATCGCGTACGTCACCGAGGACCGCAAGCACTACGGCCTCAACCTCATCGACACCATCAACCGCAACATCTCGCTGACCGCGCTCACCAAGGTCGCCAAGCGGGGCGTGGTCGACGAGCACGAGGAGCGGCAGGTCGCCGAGGGCTTCCGCAAGTCCATGAACATCAAGGCGCCGACCGTCTTCGAGCCGGTGGGCAAGCTGTCCGGCGGCAACCAGCAGAAGGTCGTCCTCAGCAAGTGGATCTTCGCGGGTCCGGACGTGCTGATCCTGGACGAGCCCACGCGCGGTATCGACGTGGGCGCCAAGTACGAGATCTACACGGTCATCGACCAGCTGGCCGCCCAGGGCAAGGCGGTCGTCTTCATCTCCTCCGAACTGCCCGAGCTGCTCGGCATGTGCGACCGCATCTACACGATGGCCGCCGGGCGGCTGACGGGTGAGGTTCCGCGGGCCGAGGCCACGCAGGAAGTGCTGATGCGCCACATGACAAAGGACAAAGAGGTATCGCGATGAGCACGGACGTCACCGACAAGGTCTCGTCGGCCCCGCCGCCGGGCAAGGGCGGCTCGGGCGACGGCACGGGCCTGGTACAGCTGGTGCTGGGCGGGCTGCGCCGCAACATGCGCCAGTACGGCATGCTGATCGCGCTGGGCCTGATCGTCGTCCTCTTCCAGGTCTGGACGGGCGGGGACCTGCTGCTGCCGCGCAACGTCTCCAACCTGGTGCTGCAGAACAGCTACATCCTGATCCTGGCGATCGGCATGATGCTGGTCATCATCGCCGGGCACATCGACCTCTCGGTCGGCTCACTGACCGCGTTCGTGGGCGCGTTCGCGGCCGTGCTGACGGTCAGTCACGGGGTGGCGTGGCCGGTCGCGCTGGTGCTGTGCCTGCTGATGGGCGCGGTGGCCGGTGCCGTACAGGGCGTGCTGATCGCCTACTTCGGCATACCGTCCTTCATCGTCACACTCGCCGGCATGCTGCTCTTCCGCGGTCTGACGGAGATCCTGCTCAAGGGCCAGACCCTCGGCCCGTTCCCGAACGGTCTGCAGAAGCTCGGCAACGGCTTCCTGCCGGCGGTCGGCCCGAACACCAACTACCACAACATCACGCTGCTGCTCGGCCTGGTGCTGATCGTGGCCGTGGTGTGGCAGGAGGTCCGTGACCGGCGCCGGCAGGCGGAGTTCTCCCTCGAGGTGGTGCCGAGGAACCTCTTCCTGCTCAAACTGGTCGCCATCGTCGCCGCGATCCTCGCCCTGACCATGCTGCTCGCCAGCTACAACGGCGCCCCGATCATCCTGATCGTGCTCGGTGTGCTGGTGGTCGGCTACGGCTACGTCATGCGCAACGCGGTCTTCGGCCGGCACATCTACGCGATCGGCGGCAACCTGCCGGCCGCGAAGCTGTCCGGCGTCAAGGACAAGAAGGTCACCTTCTACGTCTTCCTGAACATGGGCGTGCTCGCGGCCCTGGCGGGTCTGGTGGTCGCCTCCCGTCTGAACGCGGCCTCGCCGAAGGCGGGCCTGAACTTCGAACTCGAGGCGATCGCCTCGTCGTTCATCGGTGGCGCGTCCATGAGCGGCGGTGTGGGAACCGTCCTCGGCGCGATCATCGGTGGTCTCGTCCTCGGTGTGCTGAACAACGGCATGAACCTCCTCGGCGTCGGCACCGACTGGCAACAGGTCATCAAGGGCCTCGCCCTGCTGGCCGCGGTCGGCTTCGACGTCTGGAACAAGCGCAAGTCCGGTTCATAAGTCAGCTCGGGCCCCGCCCGAAGCGGCGGGGCCCCACCCCTTCAAGGGAGCCGCACAATGGAACTGAACAGACGCACGGTCATCGCAGGAGCCGCGGCGGCGGGACTCGCCGCCACCACCCTCGGAGCGGGTACGGCCGAGGCAGCCCCGGGAGGCAGGAAGAAGCCGGTGAAGGAGCTCTTCGGCAAGCTCGCCGACGGCACGAAGGTCTACCGCTGGTCGCTGGAGAACGGCGGGACGCGGCTGCGGGTCCTCAACTGGGGCGGTGTGGTCCAGGGGCTGGAGATCCCGGACCGGCACGGCCACCACGCCAACGTCTCCCTCGGCTTCGACAACATCGAGGACTACGTCGCGAAGACGCCGTACTTCGGTGCTCTGATCGGCCGGTACGGCAACCGCATCGACAAGGGCAAGTTCACCCTGGACGGCAAGAGCTACCAGCTGTCCGTGAACGACGGCGTCAACCACCTGCACGGCGGCACCCAGGGCTTCGACAAGCACATCTGGGACGTCGAGCCGTTCACCAAGGGCTCCGACGTCGGCCTCCACCTGCACTACACCAGCATCGACGGCGAGATGGGCTACCCGGGCACGCTCCGGGCGAAGGTGACGTACACGCTCACCAAGCACGGCGACTGGCGGATCGACTACGAGGCCACCACCGACAAGGCCACCGTCGTCAACCTGACCAGCCACGTCTACTGGAACCTGGCCGGCGAGGGCAGCGGCACGATCGAGAACCACGAGCTCACGATCGCGGCTTCCCGCTACACGCCCACCGACTCGGGCCTGATCCCGACCGGCGAGCTGGCGAAGGTGGCCGGCACCCCGTTCGACTTCCGCAAGACCAAGACGATCGGCCGCGACATCCGCGCCGGCCACGTCCAGCAGGTGCAGGCCAAGGGCTTCGACCACAACTGGGTCCTGGACAAGGGGATCACGTCCAGGCCCGAGCACGTGGCGACGCTGAGCGACCCGCGCTCCGGCCGCACCCTGAGGATCGCCACCGACCAGCCGGGCCTGCAGTTCTACTCCGGCAACTTCCTCGACGGCACCCTCACCGGCACCGGCGGCCGCACCTACCGCCAGGGCGACGCCCTGTGCCTGGAGACGCAGCACTTCCCGGACTCGCCGAACCACCCGAACTTCCCGTCGACGGTGCTGCGCCCGGGACAGACATACCGGACGTCGACGGTCCACACGTTCGGCGTGTGACGGCGGGCACCGGACCGGGGACGTAGAACAGGAGCGTCCGGTTCCCGAAGTCACACTAGTTTCACATCCGTTGAACGGCGCCACTGGCGACTCCGTATCCATGGGTGGCCCGCGCTCCCCCGCGCGGGCCACCCAAACACGACGGGCCCGGTCGTCCCCACCGGGCCCGCCTCATACGGAGGTTCCATGGCCGACAACGTCACCTCGCTGTTCCGCAGCAACGCGGCACACAGCCCGTCGATGGCGGCGCTGACGCGTGAGGGCGGCGACGGGACCGGCCCGGTGGACTTCTGCATTCCGTGCAATCCGTACTTCCCCACCCCGGCGATGTTCGAGGAGATGGCGGCACGGCTGCGCGAGATCATCACCTATTACCCGAGCAGCGCCGACACGATCACGTCCGAACTGTGCGAGCTGCTGCAACTTCCGCCGCAGTGCGTGGCGATGGGCAACGGATCGACCGAGCTGATCACCTGGCTCGACCATCTGCTGGTCCGTGAGTCCCTCGCCATCCCCGTCCCCACCTTCGGCCGCTGGACCGACCAGCCCATGGAGACCGGTAAGCGGGTCGACATGTTCCCGCTGCAGGAGTCCAACGGCTTCGCCCTGGACCTCGCCCAGTACGCCGAGTTCATCCGCAAGCGCGGCACCCGGGTCGCGGTGATCTGCAACCCGAACAACCCCGACGGCGGCTTTCTGCAGAAGCAGCGGCTAGTGCAGTTCATGGACGCCATGACCGACCTCGACCTGATCGTCGTCGACGAGTCGTTCCTGGAGTTCGCGGACGCGGAGGCCGAGCCGTCGGTCGTCCAGGAGGCCATGCTCAGGCCCAATGTGATCGTCCTGCGCAGCCTCGGCAAGAACTTCGGTCTGCACGGCATACGCTTCGGCTACCTCGTCGCCAACCCCGCGCTTGCCGGGCGGGTCCGCTCCATGCTGCCGAAGTGGAACCTCAACGCCTTCGCCGAGCACCTGGTGTCCATGCTCAAGGAGCACGGCGCGGAGTACGCGCAGAGCCTCCAGCAGATCCGCCGGGACCGTCTGGACATGGCCGGCCAGCTGTCCTCGCTCCCCGGCCTGACCGTCTACCCCTCCCAGGGCAACTTCCTCTTCGTGCGCCTGCCCGTCGGCGCCGAGGGGACCGTGGTCCGGGACCGGATGCTCACCGAGCACCGGATCCTGGTCCGTGAATGCGGCAACAAGATCGGTTCGTCCAGCCGCTTCCTGAGACTCGTGGTGCGCCCCCAGGTGGACGTGCGTCGCCTGGTGTCCGGCCTGGAACAGGTGCTCTACGGGACCAGGAGGGGAGCTGCCGTACCCGAGCTGAGCGCAGGGACCAGCTACAGCTCGGGTACGGCGGCCGTGGACCGCCTGGTCAGCGCGACCAACGGGGCAGGCATGCAGGGACTCGCGGCGATGGCCTCCGGCGGTTCCGGGGGCGGGGGTTCGCTCGGCGGGGGTTCGGTCGGCGGGGCCGGTATGCCGATGCCGGCGGTCGCAGCGGCGGCGCCCGTGCAGGGCGGGAGTGTCGGGGGCGGGATGCCAATGCCGGCGGCGGCGCAGATGCCGGCCGCCGCTCAGATGCCGGCGGTCGCCCAGATGCCTTCCCCCGCTCAGATGCCGGCGGTTGCCCAGATGCCGGCTCCGCAGCCCGCGCCGGTGGCGCCGATGCCGACACCGGTTCCCGCGCAGGCGCCGGCTCCCATGCCCGCTCCGGCGCCCGTGCCCGCTCCCCTGCCGACGCCGGCTCCGGTAGCGGCACCCGCGCCGATGGCCCCGGCCGCCGCGATGCCCACCGGTCCGACGCCGCCGGGGGTTCCCGCCCGCGGAGGCCTCACGGCGGCGCAGGTACGGGGCATGACCGCGCCGCCCGGACTCACGCCGGCACCGGCCACCGGGTGGCCGAACGCGCAAAGCTGGCCCAACGCGGCGGGTGCCTAGCCGTGGCCTAGCGGATGGGGCTCGTCCTCACCGCATGGAGCAGCGACGCGCCCAAGGGCAACTCGTGACATCCCGTGAGGTCGAAGCCCGTCTCCTGAAGCAACCGGCGGTAGTGGGACTCGGTGCGCTCCCTGCCGCCCACGGTGCACAGCATGTGGACGTCCCAGGCCACCGCCGGTGACGGGACGCACTCACGGGGCGGCAACAGGCGCTCCACGACGAGCAGTCGGCTGCCGGGGCGCATCGCCTCCGCGCACCGCCGCAGGATCGTGGCGCACCTGTCGTCGTCCCAGTCGTGCAGAACCCGGGACAGGAGGTAGACGTCACCGCCGTCCGGGACGGCCTCGGTGAAGTCCCCGGCGACGAAGACGCACCGGCCGTCCAGGCCCGCCCCGGACAGCGCCGACCCGGCCCGCCTCCAGGGCCTCCGGCCGTTCCAGCAGGACGCCCTCCAGGTGGTCGTGGGCCCGCAGCACCCGGGCGAGCAGCGCGCCGTTCCCGCCGCCGACGTCGACCACGCGCCGCACCCCGGGGAGGTCCACGAGCGAGGGCACCGGCGTGAACATCTCGGCGCTCGCGGCCATCGCCCGGTGGAAGAGCGCGCTCAGTTCGGGGCGAGGCAGGTCCCATGCGCCCGGCCCCGGGCCTGCACCCCGGCCCCAGGCCGTTCTCCGCCAGCACGCGCACGGAGTGGGCGGCCAGGAACCCGGCCCTGGCCCGCCCCTCCACCGCCTCGCGCCCCCGGCGCTCCAGGATCACGCAGTCGATGCCCCGGTCCAGCAACAGATTCCCCAGGACCAGCCCCGCCGGGCCGGCGCCGACGATCACCACATCGCCCCCCATACGGATGGATCATGATCGGTGACGGCAGTACGCGACGGACCAACCGCTGCTCCAGCCCTGCAAGTTGATGCCCTAAAACGCATAGGCTTCGCGCCATGACCGAATCCGACAGACCCGTTGGCCCTGCTGGCCCCAAAGCACCTCGCACACTGGCCCGTTCGGCGCAGGGAGCGATAGTCGTGGCGGCCGGCGTCGAGGTGGTCCGGGCCCTGACGCTCAGAGCGCACCGCCTGCACCCGGCCGACACCACGTCGGGCAGGGCGGCCCTAGTCTCGATGGTGTCCGCCTACGCCATGACGGTGGCCGCGGTCCTGTTCCTCGTGTGGCTCCACCGCTGCCGCCACAACGCCCGTGTCATCACCCCCGGCGCGGATCTCGGCTCCGACGTGTGGGCCGTGGTCGCGTGGCTCATCCCCTTGGTCAACGCCTGGTTCCCGCGAGGACTGCTTCTCGCGACGCTGCGGGCCAGCGGAGGGGAGACCGCCGGACAGGAGCGTGCCGGCGTCCTCGTGAACGCCTGGTGGGTGGCGTGGGCGGGGCATCTCGTGATCGCCGCGATCGGTCTCTCCGGAACATCACTTGCCGTCCTCGTGACCTCGCAGGCGCTCAACCTCACCGCCGCCGCACTGGTCATCGTCGTCATCCACCGCGTCACGGCCATGCAGACGCACGCCCTCACCACCCCGCGCGTCGACGTCACGCCGGCGGTCTGATCCGCCCAGAGGGCAGGTCGACCTCGGCCCGCACGGTCTTCCCCAAGGGCTCGCGGTCCAGTACCTCCCAGCGGTCAGCGAGCGCGTCGACGAGGACGAGGCCACGGCCGTGCTCGTCGAGGGGGTCGGACGGCCGCACATCACCGGGCTTCGGGGGCCGGGGCTCGCTGCGGGTGTCGCTGACCTCGATACGGACGCTGCCCGTGGGAAGGGACAGCCGCAACTCGAAGTCCCGCCCCGGGACGCGGCCGTGGGTCACCGCGTTGGCGGCCAACTCGGCGACGATCACCGCGACGGCCTCGGAGACGTCACTGCCGTGCGGGACGCCCCAGGCGTGCAGCTGATTCAGGGCGAGGTGCCGGGCGAGTCGGGCGCCGCGCGGGGTGGAGCTGAGGCGCTGCCTGAACATACGTACGGTAATCGGCGATTGGGGAGTGATCGGTGGGGTCATGGGCCCAATCTGGCGCCCCCACAAGGCCCTTCACCAGGGCATGCGCGCGTACGCTGCCGTAGCGTACGCGGCTACGGACTGGACAGTACATGTGACGGGCCGTGACCATGGGCACGGGAGGTGACCGACCGTGGTCGATGGTGGCGGTGAGCCGGAGTCGTCGGACAGCATGCGGACCTTCGGGGCCGTGCATCAGGCATTGCGGGAGCACGCGGGGATCAGCAGGGAGGAGTACGCCGACCTGGTCCGCTTCTCCAAGCACACGGTGGCGTCGGTGGAGTTGGGCCGCCGCATGCCGGACCAGGCGTTCGTGGAACGGGCGGAGCAACTGCTGGGCAACACGGGCGCGTTGCGAAAGGCGCTGCCGACGCTGGCTCGGCAGCCGGGGTTGGCGGCTTGGTTTCGGCGGTGGGCAAGGTTGGAGCAGGTCGCCATCAGCCTGTACACCTACGAATGCCGGATGATCCCGGGGTTGTTGCAGACCGAGGCGTACGGACGGGCCTTGTTCGACGGGCAGTTGCCGCCACTGGACGACGCGCAGATCGAGGAGCGGTGGTCGGCTCGGGCCGAGCGGCAGAGGTTGCTGCGGGAACGACCCAACACCGCGTTCAGCTTCATCCTGGAAGAGCACCTCTTCCTGCGGTGCACGGGCGGGACCGATGTCACGCGCGAACTCATCGATCATGTGCTGGAGATCGGGGAGTTGCGCAACGTCGAGATCCAGATCATGCCGCTGGCGCACTGGACGCACGCGGGGCTGGCCGGTCCCATGCAACTGCTGGAGACTCCTGAGAACCGGTGGTTCGCCTACAACGAAGGCCAGCGCGGGGGGCTGTTCATCAGTGACCCGAAAGAGATCAGCGTGCTCCATAGGCGGTATGCCAGGATGCGTTCGCAGGCTCTTACCCTCGAAGACTCCGTGAGCCTGTTGGAGCGGATGCGAGGAGACCTATGAGCACCGGCGAACTGGCCTGGTTCAAGTCGACGTACAGCAGCAGCGGGGACGGCGACTGCGTAGAGGTCGCCATAACCCCCGCCACCATCCACATCCGCGACTCCAAGAACCGCCGGGCCCCGCACCTCACCCTGTCCCCCCGGACGTGGGTGGACTTCGTGGCGCACGCGCGTGGGGAGTCCCGCGAGTCGTCTCGGGGGCGTTGAGTACCGTTCTGCCGTGTCCATGCCTCCGCCGCCGCAATCGCCGTACCAGACGCCTGTCTCCCCCTGGGGCAGTACGCCCCCTGCCCCGCCGGCGAAGAGCCGGGCCCCCCACGTGGCCGCGATCATCGGCGGGGTTGTCGTCCTGGTCGTTGTGCTTTTGGTGACGCTGGCGCTGATAGGGAAGGAGCTCGAGAGCAGTTATCCCCGAGCACAGTTCTCCCTGACCGTGCCGCGAACCCTGCTCGACGGCCGCTTCGTGCTGGAAAAGGACGACTCCCTGACCGAGGGCCCGGCGCTGCAAAGGATCTGGAGGCACAGCTGGGATGCCGAGGACGTCCACGGTGTCGCCGCCGTCTACCGGCCCGCAAGCGTCGAACGGGGTGATCTCGCGGTGACCGGCATGTACGGCCGGTTCAAGAACGCCGATGAGGTGCGCTCCCGCGTGCTGGCAGACAACGCCTCCAAGAACAGCCGGGTCAAGGTGCTCACGCCTCCGGAAGATGACACCCCCTCTGGCTCCCGCATCACTATCAGCTGCGAGGTGCTGACCCGGACCTGGACCGACGGATCGACACTCACCTACCCCGTCTGCGTCTGGGCGGACGGCAACACCTGGGCCCGGGTGGCAGACATGACTCTCATTGCCTCAAGGAACCTCGACCTGAAGGCCACCGCGCGGAGTACCCTCCAGATCCGCTCGGAGATGATGAAGCCGATCACCTGACCCTCCGGCCGCGCAGGTCCAGCCGCCGTTCATTGAGCGAGGCCACCGCCTGTCCCACCTCTCCATGTCCAGGCTCACCATCAGGGATCCCACACCGCCGGTCGCGCCACAGCCGGCCTCGGACGGCGACGGCGTGTCCGACGGCGGCACCGATCCGGCCTCGCTGGGCGCCCTCTCCAACAGGACGGCGTACGCGACCGGTTGGACGACCACGGCCCGTCCCCTGGTCACCGCGTCGGGCGACTCCGACGGCGACGGTGTGCCGGACCTGTGGGCGACGACCGCCAACTCCTCGGCGGGACTGGAGTTCGTGCCCGGCCGCAGAAGCGGGTTCGTCGGTCCGGTCGCGGTGGTGGGCACGACCGGGTGGCAGGCGATCAGAGCGCTGTCGTGACCGGACGGGGGCGGCCCGCCGTCGTACGGGCCGCCCCCTCACGGGTCAGGACGTCGGGCACGTCTTCCACGCCATGTGGTAGATCGTGCTGATGTCCCCGTCGGTCGAGTCCATCGTCATGAAGCTGACCTTGCCCGGGTTCGCCGTCCCCGCGTTCACTCTCAGCTCGGTGTTGATGTTGAAGTTGCGCTGAACTCCGCAGGGTGCCCAGACCAGTTGGGCCCAGTCGGTGGAGTCGGTGGCCTGCCAGTCGTCGTTGTACGAGCCGCTGAAGGGATGGGTCTTGGGCACCGTGTTGGAGGAGCCCTGGAAGTAGTACGAGGCCTTCTGCGTCGCGGACGCGCCCGGCTGGAGCGAGAGGAAGCCCCGGTAGTCGGCGCTGGCGATCGCGTAGGTGAAGCCCTGCGGTACGTGGACGATCAGGTTGAGCTGGCAGTTCTTGCGGAAGGCCGTGGGGTCGGAGTTGCCGCCGGCCTGGGCGAGGTACTGGCTGTAGGTCACCGTGAAGGCGGTGTTGTCCGGGGAGACGGCGACAGCGGCCGTGCCCTGGGGGCAGCCGGAGCCGTTCACGGTCGCCACGTCGATGACGATCTCGTCCGGGGGCGGGTTGTCGAACACGGGGGACGAGTTGTGCGCGGGCAGTGCGGTGGTGAGGAGAGCGGCTACGGCGCCGCTCAGCAGGAGTCCGCCAGGCATGGTCTCTCCGGTTCTGTGAGTGGGGGGTGGCACGCCCCCGCACCTTTGAAGGAACCATGAGCTTTCTGTGAAGGCCGGAGGCGATCCGCATCGTAGGGACGCGAACATGACATGGACAGGACGAACTCCGGCCATTCACAGCAGGGGATTTCACAGCCTCCGGACAGCCGCCGGGTCGGCAGGACCCTACGGGTTCTCCCAGGCCGCCGGCTCCGCCGCCAGCGCGCGCACCGGTTCCGGCAGGGCGTCCGCCGCGATGTCGGCGATGGTGACGCCCTCCAGGATGCGGCGGACATTGGCGCGCAGGGCGATCCACAGCGGGAGCAGGGGCTGGGCCGAACCGGTGTACTCCAGGCCCGTGGGCCGCTCCCCGCGCACGGAGACGATCGGCCCGTCCACCGCTCGGATCACGTCCGCGACCGTGATCTTCCCGGCCTCCCGCGCCAGCCGGTAACCGCCGCCGCCCCCGCGCCGGCTGTCGACGATGCCGGCGCGCCGCAGATCGCCGAGGATCCCCTCCAGGAACTTGTGCGGGATGTCCTGCGTGGCGGCGATGGCCTCCGCCTTCACCGAACCGCCGTCCTGCCGCACGGCCAGCTCAAGAACCGCCCGTACCGCGTAATCCGCCCGCGCCGAGATCCTCATAGGACCATTCTGCCGGTCCGCCCGTACACAATGATCCCGCACGCGCCCGCCGACGTACGGCACGACGGGAGGCTCCGATGGGGCTCAGCAGACGTACCTTCACCGCGCTCGCCGGCACCACGGCGCTCGGCCTGACCCTCGGCGGCAGCGCCGCCGCGACCTGCGCCTACGCCGCACCGACCACACCCACGGGGCCCGCGCCCGCGCCGCCTGCGGCGGACGGCGAGGAACACACCGTCGGCTTCGACCACTACTCATTGATCGTCGACGGCCGCCGCCTGGTCGTCTGGTCCGGCGAGATGCACCCCTTCCGGCTGCCCAGCCCGTCCCTGTGGCGGGACGTCCTGCAGAAGATGCGCGCCCACGGCTACAACGCGGTCAGCGTCTACGTGTCGTGGAACTACCACTCCCCCGCCCCCGGCCGGTACGACTTCACCGGCGTCCGCGACCTCGACCTGTTCCTGCGCACGGCCGCCGAGACCGGCCTGTACGTCATCCTCCGCCCCGGCCCCTACATCAACGCCGAGATCGACGCCGGCGGCTTCCCCGGCTGGCTGACCGCCACGAAGGGCACGGCGCGCACGGCCGACCCCACCTATCTCTCCCACGTCGACGAATGGCTGACGCACGTCGACGCCATCGCCGCCCGGCACCTCTACACCGACGGCGGCGGCACGATCCTGCTCTACCAGATCGAGAACGAGTACGACGCCCACCCGCAGGACGCGACGGGCCGTGCCTACATGGCCCACCTCTACGAGAAGGTGCGCGCGGACGGCATCGACGTCCCGCTCTTCCACAACGACAAGGGCCGCAACGGATACTGGATCCCCGGCTCCTTCGACACCGGCGGCGAGCGGGGGCGTTGGCTGTACGGCTTCGACGGGTACCCGCCCGCCGACCAAGTACCGCCGGACTGGGGGCACTTCGGGACCGGCGGAGTGAAGGGCGGGGCGACGGCGAGTCCGCGGACGCCCGGGTTCATGCCGGAGTTCGGCGGCGGCTGGTTCGATCCGTGGGGCGGGGTCTGGTTCGACCGGAAGGGGTACGCGGAGTCGCGGCGGCAGCGGGACGCGGCGTACGAGCGGCGCTTCTACCTCACCAACCTCGCCAACGGCATCACCCTGCACAACGTCTACATGACCTTCGGCGGCACCTCCTGGGGCTGGCTGCCCGCGCCGGTCGTCTACACCTCCTACGACTACGGGGCCGCCTTCGACGAGGGCCGGCAACCCACCGCCAAGCTCGTCCCCATGCACCAGCTCGGCCATCTGCTGCACCACGTCCCCGACTTCGCCAAGCTGGACCGCGCGGCGAACGTCACGGCGGCCGGGCTGAAGGCGTACCACCTGGCCAACCCGGACACCGGCGCCGACGTGTACGTCCTGCGCAACGACGGTACGGAGCCGGTCACGTCGACCGTCCCCGGCACGGACGTCCCCGTCACCGTCCCCGCGCGGGACGCGCGGCTGCTCGCCGCCGGGATCCAGCTCGGTCAGCGGAAGATGCGGTACTCCAACGCCCAGCCCATGCTCACCCTCACCGCCGGCCGCCAGGAGATCGCCGTGCTCACCGGGCGGCCGGGCGAGACCACGGTTACCGCGCTGGACTGCCCGCTGCGGCCCACGGTGCGCGTGACGGCCGGGGACGCGACCCACACGTACGCCGACGGTCTGCTCCGGATCGAGGCCCGACTCGACGGGCTGACCCGGGTGTCGGTCTCCGGCGGCGGCACCTCCACCCCGCTCCTGCTGCTCCTCGCCGACGACGACACCTCGCTGCGGCTGTTCCCGTACGACACCCCGTCCGGCCCGGTGCTGGTGTACGGCCCCGCGCTGCTGCGGACGGCAGAGGTGAGCGGGAAGGCGGTACGGCTGACCGGGGACACCGTCCGGGCGGCCGAGCTGGAGGTGTGGGGGCCGCGCGGGATCGGTGAAGTGAGCTGGAACGGGGCGCAGTTGGAGGTGCGGTCGACGTCCTCCGGCAGCCTCCGGGGAACGCGGTCGCTGCCCGGTGCGGGGACGGTATCCCTGCCCGAGCTGACCGGATGGCGGCGCAGGACGGAGAATCCCGAGTCCGCCGCCGGCTTCGACGACTCCGCCTGGCAGGTCGCCCGGAAGACGTCCTCGTACAGCACGACACCCGTCCCGGAGGGACAGCCCGTCCTCTTCGCCGACGACTACGGCTTCCACTACGGCGACGTCTGGTACCGCGGGCACTTCACGGACGCCCGGGGCGCGCGGTCCGTGTCGCTCGCCTACGGCGCCGGCACCCAGGGGCTGCTGATGGCCTGGCTGGACGGGCGGGCGCTGGGCACGCACCGGATGCCGGTGCCGGACAACACCAGTGTCCGGCAAGGGAGTTGGACGGCCACTGCGGAGTTCGCCGTACCGGAGGGGCTGCGCACGGGCGGCTCGCATGTGCTGTCCGTCCTCGTCCGGCGGATGCAGCACGACCAGGACGGCAAGGCGCAGGACACGCACAAGGCGGCCCGCGGACTGACCTCGGTGACCTTCGAGGGGGCCGCCCCCGCGGTGAGTTGGCGGCTGCAGGGTGAGGGGCCGGTCGATCCGGTGCGCGGGCCGCAGAACAACGGCGGGCTGCACGGGGAGCGGCACGGGTGGCATCTGCCGGGGTTCGGCGACGGCGGCTGGGAGGCGGTGACCTTGCCGCGGGCCGATCGCCGGCAGGGGGTGACCTGGTACCGGACGGGTTTCAGGCTCGCGGTCGCCCCCGGGACGGACGCCTCGATCGGGCTGGTCCTGGACGACGACCCGGCCCGCGCCTACCGCGTCCAGATCTTCCTCAACGGCTGGAACATGGGCCAGTACATCAACGACGTGGGTCCGCAGCACACCTTCGTCCTGCCGAACGGGATTCTGCGCACACGTGGTTCCAACACCCTCGCGCTGGCCGTACTGTCCGACGGGACCACGCTGTCCGGCCCGTCCGAGGTACGGCTGACGCTGCTGGGAGCGGCGGCGGGCGGGGTGCCGGTGGCGCAGGTGTGACAGGAATGCCCGGCAGGGCATGACCCGAGAAGGGGGAACATCGTGCGAAGACGGCGTTTCATCAGCGGTTTAGTGGGAGCCGGGGCCGGACTCGGGCTGGCCCCGGCGAGTGCGCGCGCGGCGACCCGGGACAGCGGGGGCTCGACCGGCGCGGGCATGACGGGCGGTACGCGTTCGGCGACCGCCGGGGCGCCCCATGACTGGCAGGCCGTGCCGGCCCCGGACTGCACGCCCGCCGCCCAGCTCCTCGGCGTTGCGGCCGCCGGCCCCGACCTCGCCTGGGCGGTCGGCGAGGAGGGCCGCAACGGCAGCATCCTGGGCAGGCCCCTCGCCCTCGTCTGGGACGGCACGAGCTGGACCAGGCTCGACCTCGCCCACCTGGGCTTCGGTGGCGCGCTGCGCTCCGTGGCCGGCACGACGTGCCAGGCCTGGGCCGTGGGCTCCGGCGCGCATCTCCTGCGCTGGGACGGCAACACCTGGCGGGAGGCCGACTTCCCGGGCCGCTCGTCGTCCGGCACCACGCTCACCGGTGTCGCGGTCGACGCCGACGGCGGCGTGTGGGTCTGCGGCCGCGGCAGCGGCGGCTCGGTACTGCTGCACGGCGTCGACGGCACGTGGTCCTGGATCGCGCCCCCGCCGAGCGCGACCACCGCCACCCCGTCGGGTGTCCGCGTCACCGCCTCCGGCGAGGTCTGGGTCTACGACAGCGCCCTCGTCGCCCGCTGGGACGGCACGGCCTGGACCGAGCTGACCGCGCCCGGCGGCCTGCGCCCCGCCGTCACCGGCCTGCTCCCGGTCGCCGCCGACGACATCTGGCTCACCGGCTACGACTACGGGGTCGGCGGCCCGCCCGGCAAGCCCCCGGGCGTCACCCTCAAGCACTGGGACGGCGCCGCCTGGACGGCCGTCACCGCCCCGTTCACCGTCGGCATGCTCACCGGGATCGTCGACGACGGACAGGGCGGCCCGGACCGTATCGCCGGCTGGGACTTCTGGGACCAGACACGGGCGCACTACCTCCGCTGGGACGGCGGGAGTTGGGTGAGCGAGCGCGGCCCGACCGCCACGACGCCCGTACTGCCCGAGGCCCTCACGTCCGTGCCCGGCACGGGCGGCTACTGGTCCGTCGGGACGACGTCCTCGTCCCCGTACCCGCCCGCGCAGGTGCACATCGAGCGGTAGGGCCGGTCAGGCCAGCCGGATCACGTTCCACGACAGCGGTTCCAGTACGGCGTCGAGGGTGCCGCCCTCCAGCGTGGTGCCCTCGACGCCGTGCGGGAGGACCCGCTCGGGCTCGGCGAGCGTGTTGCGCGCGTCCGGGTCGGCGTCGGACAGGACGCTGTGCTCGACCACGGACGTCAGGTCCAGGCCGTTGAGGGCGACTTCGAGCGGCAGTGCCTCGGTCCGGCTGCGGTTGACGGCGAAGACGGTGACGGTGCCGTCCTCGGCGCGCACGGCGGTGGCGTGCAGCAGGTCGGCCTCGCCGTACTTCTTCGTCTCGTACGTCGGTGAGTCCACCCGTACGTCGAGGACCTGGCCCCGGCCGTACCGGGAGGCCTGGGCGAAGGGGAAGAAGGTCGTCTGCCGCCAGGCGGGGCCGCCGGGCTCGGTCATGATCGGGGCGATGACGTTGACGAGCTGGGCGAGGCAGGCGACGGTGACGCGGTCCGCGTGCCGCAGCAGCGCGATGAGGAGCGAGCCGAAGACGACGGCGTCCAGGACGCTGTAGTTGTCCTCCAGCAGACGGGGGGCCTCGGGCCAGTCGTGCTGCTCGAACGTCTTGGCGTGCTCCTCCCACTCGGGCAGGTACCAGACGTTCCACTCGTCGAAGGAGAGGTTGATCTTCTTCTTCGACTTCAGCCGGGCGCCCACGTGGTCGGCGGTGACGACCACGTTGTCGATGAAGGACTCCATGTCCACGGCGGAGGCGAGGAAGGAGTCGACGTCACCGTCCTCGGGCCAGTAGTAGGCGTGCAGGGAGACGTAGTCGACGAGGTCGTACGTCTCCTTCAGGACCGTCGCCTCCCACTCGGCGAAGGTCGGCATGGACTGGCTGGAGGAGCCGCAGGCGACGAGTTCGACCTTCGGGTCGATCTGGCGCATCGCGCGGGCCGTCTCGGCGGCGATCCGGCCGTACTCCTCGGCGGTCTTGTGGCCGGTCTGCCAGGGGCCGTCCATCTCGTTGCCCAGACACCACAGCCGGATGCCGAAGGGGTCCTTGTCGCCGTGGGAGACACGGAGGTCCGACAGGGCCGTGCCCTCGGGGTGGTTGGCGTACTCCTGGAGTTCGAGCGCCTCGGCGACTCCCCGCGTGCCGAGGTTGACCGCCATCATGGGTTCGGCCTGGGGGCCGACCTTGCGCAGGAAGTCGATGTACTCGGAGAGGCCAAAACGGTTGGTCTCGGTGGAGTGCCAGGCGAGGTCGAGGCGGCGGGGGCGGTCCGCCGCGGGGCCGACGGAGTCCTCCCACTTGTAGCCCGAGACGAAGTTGCCGCCGGGATAGCGGATGGCGGTGACCCCGAGCTCACGGACCAGCGCGAGGACGTCCTGGCGCAGCCCCTTGTCGTCGGCGGTGGGGTGGTCCGGTTCGAAGACGCCGGTGTAGACGCAGCGGCCGAGGTGTTCGACGAACGAGCCGAAGAGCCGGGGATCGACCTCGCCGACGGTGAAGGCCGGGTCGAGGGTGAAGCGGGCGATGCTCTTGCTCATGGGAGCCTTTCCAAGCGAGGGCGATGCGTTCGACATACCGGCTTTCGGTCGTAACCCCGAACGAGACGGTAGATAGGAAGCGCTTCCTGGTCAATGCTTCGCACAGGGCTTTCCAGCCACGGGAGTCGTTCCGGGTTGAACGACGGCGTGGTGTCGGGCAGCCTGCTGTGCGGCGGCGAGAGGGGGAGCCATGGACATCGCGGGCGCGCGGAGGAAGGCGGCCCGGCTCGCCACCGGGCTGCGACGCTCGCGGCGGGTCTCCGGGATGCGGGAGCTGACCGCGGAGCTCCGTGCGGCGGTGCGGGCCCGGCCGCGTCCGCCCGCCGACGCGGCGGAGCTGTGCCGGGCGCTGTGCGAGGCGATGAGCCTGCGGCGCGGAGGGCGGCCGCTGGAGCTGCGCTTCGAGCGGTTCCCCGACGAGCTCGAAGTCACCGGGCTGTGGGTGGAGTTCCAGGACTTCGACCTGGTGATCGTCGAGGAGCGGGCCGAGGCGGTGCAGCAACTGGTCGTACTGGGCCACGAGCTCTGGCATCTGCACGCCGGGCACAGCCATCACCACGTCGCCGGTACGGCCCTGGCGGGGCGGCGCGACTGGTCCGACACGGCGCTGTCGGTGGCGGCGCGCGACGGCTCCCGGGCGGCCGACGAGGCGGAGGCCGACGACTTCGGGCACCGGCTCGCGGCGGCGTTCCGGCCCTTCCTGTCCGGGCCGGTCGCCGACGCCCCGCTGGACCCCGTGCACCGGTCGCTGGGCTACCGGGGGCGCGGTAGGACGACGCGGTGAGCGCCGCCCTCCCCCAACTGGCCTTCTCCCCGGCGGGTTTCGTCAACGAGTTCTACCCGTCCTTCTGGTGGATCCCGGCGGGCGTCCTGACGGCCGCGCTGGCGATCAAGCTGCCGACGATCGTCCGGCTGTGGGGCGACCCGCTGCTCCGCGCGGTCGGCGGTGTACTGCTGCTGGCCTGCGCGGTGTTCGTGTTCGTGGCGCCGTCGACGATCGCCCGGGTCAACCGGGTCACGGGCGTGCCGAACATCTCGGCGCCATGGGTGTACTCGCTGCTGACCGCGTTCTGCGGTTCCTGTCTGCTGTTGATCATCGCCTGGCGCAACGGGCTGGCGGACCGCTCCGCGGCGACGGTACGGGCGGTGCGCTGGGTGATCGCGGGCACGTTCACGGTGATCGCCGCGCTGTGGGTGCTGTTCGCGCTCGCGGACGCGCCGGTGGAGCGGCTGCGGGACCTCGACACGTACTACGCCAACACGCCGTACATGCGCGAGATGATCCTGCTCTACCTCTCCGCGCAGGCGCTGGCCACCGTGATCACCTCGGCGCTGATCTGGAACTGGGTGCGCACGGACGGGCTGGACGCGTGGCTGCGCTGGGGGCTGCAGTTCCTCGGCGCCGGGTACGCGACCCAACTCTCCTTCTACGCCGTCAAGTTGCCCGCGGTGATCGCCCGCTTGAGCGGACATCGCCTGGACTGGCTGAGTACGGCCGTGGCACCGCCGCTCGCCTGTCTCTCCGCGCTCCTCATAGCGGTCGGCTTCATCCTCCCGCATGCGGGCCAGTACCTCCACGACCGCTGGCGCGTCCGCCTCGCCCACCACCGTCTGCGCCCGCTGTACCTGCTGATGCGCACGGTCAACGGCACCGGAGTCACCTTCCTCCTCCGTGCGACACCGGAGCTGCGGCTGATCCGCCGCGAGACGTTCATCCGCGACGTCCTGCTCCCGCTGGCCCGCCACATCGACGGGGACCGCCGGCAACGGATGTACGAGGCGGCACGCGCCCTGGGCCACGATCCGGACCGGGCGAGGGCGCTGGCCGCTGCCCTGGCCATCCAGGACGCGATCGCCGGCCGCGACCACCCGGCGCCCCCTTCCCACACCCCCGCCCCCGACCCGACGGACCTCCTCCGCGAGATCGGCCCCATCTCCCACGCCCTCCGACACCCGCAGGAACTGCTGGCGGTACGGGCGGGGGTGGGGGAGCGGGAGGCGGCGCGGAGGTGAGGGCGACTGTCGGTCAGCCCGCGAAGGCCGGTTGAGGGAGGCCCTTGCCTGCGCCCGGTACCACCAGCAGGGAGCCGGAGAGCGGGAGCGGGGCGGTCAGGCCGGTGCGGGCCGTGGTGATGTAGAGGTCGGTCAGGTCGGGGCCGCCGAAGGCGCAGGCCGTGGGGCGCGGGGTCGGCAGCTCGATGACGCGGTCCAGATCACCGGCGGGCGTGTAGCGCCGTACCGCTGCTCCGTCCCACAGCGCGACCCACACGCAGCCGTCCGCGTCCACCGTCAGCCCGTCCGGGAAGCCGGCGCCGTCCTCGATCCCGGCGAGCGGGCGCCGGTTGCCGACCCGCCCCTCACCGTCGTGGTCGAAGACGTCGATACGACGGGTCGGCGAGTCGATGTAATACATGAGCCGCCCGTCGGGGCTCCACCCGGTGCCGTTGCTGACGGCGACGTCGTCGAGGACGGTCCCCACGGCCCCCTCGCCGGTGAAACGGGCCAGCGTGCCGCCCCCCGGTGCCTCGTCGTAGCGCATGGTGCCGGCCCACAGCGAGCCGTCGGGCGCGACGGCGGCGTCGTTGCCGCGGCGGCCCGGGACGGGTTCGTGGTGCAGCCAGCGGAAGGCCCCGTCCGGGTCGACCAGCCCCACCCCGTCCCGAAGGTTCAGCACGAGCCCACCGCCGGCGCGCGGCTTGGCGGCGCCGACGTGCTGCTCGGTGACACGGACCGTGCGCCGCCCGGACCCGGGTTCATAGGTGTGCACGCGACTGCCGAGAATGTCGACCCAGATCAGCCGCCCGCCCTGCGCGTCCCAGGTGGGCCCCTCCCCCAGCTCGGCCTCGGCCCGGACCGCGACCTCGTACCCGTACGTCATACGACACTCCGGTGCCCGAGCCGCTCCGACAGTTCGGCGGCGCCCTTGGCGGCCAGTTGCTCCAGCTCGGCGCGGCGCTCGTCGCTCCAGCGGATCATGGGGACGGAGATGGACAGCGCGGCGACGACCTGCCCCGCACGGTCCTTCACAGGTGCCGCCACGCAGCTGACGTCCGGGTTGGACTCCCGGTTCTCCACCGCGAGGCCGCGCTGCCGGATCTGGGCGAGGGTCTCGCGCAGGGCGGCCGGGTCGGTGATGCTGTTGGGAGTCATCGCGACAAGCCTGGCGTCGTCCGGGATGCGCGCGGAGAGTTCCTGCTCCGGAAGGGAGGCCAGCAGCATCTTCCCGACGGACGTGCAGTGGGCGGGCAGCCGGCGGCCGGCGGCGGACACCATGCGCACCGCGTGCGTGGAGTCCACCTTGGCGATGTAGATGACGTCGGTGCCCTCGAGGATCGCCACGTGCACGGTCTCGTCACAGGTCTCGGCGACGGACCGGGCGACCTGCTGCCCCTCGGCGGCGAGGTCCAGCTGCTCGGCGTAACGGCTGCCGAGCTGGTACGGCCGTACGCCGAGCCGGTAGCGTCCGGGCTGCCCCGGGACCTGGACGATGTACGACCGGGCGGCGAGCGTGGTGACCAGCTCGTGCACGGTGGTGCGCGGCAGCTGCAGCTTGCGCACGATGTCGGGGGCGGAGAGCGTCCCGTCCCCGTCGAGGAAGAGCTCGAGAATGTCGAGAGCTCGGGTCACGGCAGGCACCAGGCGTCCCACAACCGGCCCCCTCCCTTGATTATCTGGGCGTCTGCGTTCGAAATTTCAACAGACGATCGGCATGACGAACACAGGCTAACGATGCGCGTTTGCCCGGGCAATGGTTCTGCGCTTCCGTTTGGCCGGTCCATGCCCGAACCTGTACCGGTGAGCGAGCTGAGTGAGGGGTCGGGAGACGGGCCCGTGCTGGTGACTGGTGGCAGTGGGTTTGTCGGGAGTCATCTGGTGCGGCGGCTGTTGGAGCGTGGGTATCGCGTCCGGGCCACCGTTCGCAGCGTCGGCAACGCCGCCAAGGTCGCGCCGCTGCGGGCCATGCAGGACGATCATCCCGGGCGGCTCGAGCTGTTCGAGGCCGATCTGCTGGTCGAGGGGGACTTCGACGAGCCCATGAAGGGGTGCGAGGTCGTGTTCCATGTGGCCTCGCCCTTCTTCATGCCGGAGAAGATCAAGGACGGGCAGCGGGACATGGTCGAGCCCGCGCTGAGCGGCACGCGGAACGTCGTCGGGAGCGTGGAGCGGACGCCGAGTGTGCGGCGGCTGGTGTTCACCTCCACCGTCGGTGCGATCTTCGGGGACTACGCGGACGTGCTGGAGATGGAGGGGCGGGTGTTGAGGGAGGGGTACATCAACACCACCAGCACCGTGGAGAACAACCCGTATCACTACGCCAAGACCGTTGCGGAGCAGGCCGCTTGGGAGGCCGAGAAGCGGCAGGACCGGTGGCGCATGGTCGCCGTCAACCCGGGGCTGGTGCTCGGGCCCTCGCTCACCCCCGCCTCCGAGTCCGGCAGCCTCTTCCTCCTGGAGGAGCTGTTCAAGGGGTACTTCTTCTACGGCGCCCCCGACTTCAGCTTCACCACGGCCGATGTACGGGACGTGGCGGACGCGCACATCGCCGCGGCCGAGGTGGCACAGGCGCACGGCCGGTACATCGTCGCCGCCGAGGAGATGACCTCCTTCCACGACATGGCCCGGATCATCCGGGGGCGGTATCCGAAGGACCTGCGGCTGCCCCGAACCCGCTTGCCGCACTGGCCCGTTCGCGTCCTCGGTCCCGCCTTCGGGCTGACCCAGGACTACATCCGCAAGCACCTCGGCATCAGGTTCCGGGTCGACAACAGCCGCAGCGTCGAGGAGTTGGGGATCAGCTACCGGCCGATCGAGGAGACCGTGCTGGACCACTACGAGGCGTGGCGCCGGCAGCGGTAGGGGGCGGCGGCTACCGCCGTCCCGTCTCCCCCAGCACCCCCCTCAACCTCTGCGCCCTCAACACCAGTTCCAGTTCGAAGCGGCGGTCCGGGTCGTCGATCTCGTCGCCCCACAACTCGCGGATCTGCCGCAGGCGGTAGCGCACCGTCTGTGGATGGACGCCGAGGCGGGCCGCCACCTCCGGCGCCCCGCCCCGCGTCTCCAGCCACGCCAGTAACGTCTCCGCCAGCCGGCGGCCGTGGGTGGGACCGCAGTGGGCCAGGGGGGCCAGGCAGCGCAGCGCCAGATCGTCGATCAGTTCCTCGGGCTGCAGAAGCACCAGGGCCTCGGTGTGTTCCGTGCAGTACAGAACGTCCCCGGCCGGCAGCAGCCGCCGTTCCATCAGCCGTACGGCCGCCTCGGCCCACCGCAGTGACTTCGCCGCGTCGGCCAGCGGGACGGGCGGGCCGATCGCCCCGGACCAGCCGGTCAGCGCGCGGTGCAGAAGCTCGGAGCGGCCGGCCGCGTCCGGTTCGGGCACGACCATACGGGGCTGCTCGTACTCCATGTCGAGCAGCACCCCCTGCCCGACGGCGGGCGCGACCGCCTCCCGGGCCGGGCGGAGCAGGACGCCGACGGCGACCTTGCGGGGCAGGGGCCAGCCGACGCGAGCGGCGCGCTCGGTCAGCGCGTCGGCCGTGTCTCCCCGATGGTGCTCGGCCAACAGCAGTTCCATCAGGCGGCGTTGGAGACGCAGCCGTTCCCCGGCCTGTCTGGCCGCCGCCTCCGCGTAACCGCGCACCGACTGGTCGACCAGGCCGTCGAGATACTCGTAGCCCGCGTCGACCAGTTCGTACATCGCGGGCGGCGGGATCTCGACGCGCTGGCCGATCTCGGCGAAACGGCGCCAGGCCAGGCGTACGCCCATGCGGTAGATCGCCTGCAGCGAGTCGAGGCTGCGCCCGTGCAGGCCCTCGCCCCTGCCGAACTCCTGGAAGACGCCCGGTGGGACCGTCGGGCGGCCCTCCGAGGTCTCCAGGTGCTGGACGAAGACCTCGATGGCGCGGCGGATGCCGACCAGGGCCATCGGCTCGCCCGACTCGTCCAGGACGACAGGCAGATGCGGGTACTCGCGGCGGATCTCGCGCAGGATCTCCTCGGCGAGTGCGGGTGCCTCCGCCATGGCGATGGCGGCGAACCGGCGGACCTGGAGGCGGGGGACATCGTGCCAGGCCGAGCGGGTGGTGGTGGCGGGTGAGCGGGCCGGCCCCACCGGTCAACTCCCTTGCCCGGCTTGCTCGTAGGTGATCAAAGGGGTGTTGGGCTGGTCGGGCGTGGCGTCGAGCAGGGCGACGATGCCGAGGGCGGCGCCCACGGCGAGGGCCGCGGCGGCCACGACGGTCAGCGCGGCGGCGAGCAGTCTGGACATCGCAGGGTCAGCCTCTCTGTCCGAAAGGTCGTCCCCACCCGGTGGTCCCACCCCTGCCTGTCGGCCCAGTCTCGACAAGCATTGACACCCCGTCAAGAGGCGCCTACGGTCTGCGGCCCATAGAGCGGCCCGAACTCCGTCAACCTTTCGCCCCTGGAGTATCCGGATGCGCCGTACAGCCTCACCCCTCTCTCTGATTCTGCTGGGAATCGGCACGTTTCTGCTGGTCCTGGCGCCGATGCTGGTCTGGTACGTCGAGCCGCGGGCCGCCGTGAACCCGATCGACATCGACACGACCGCCGTGTACCGCGGCACCGGCAGCTACTTCGACACGGACGAGATCAAGACCGTGCACGACCAGCGGATCACCGTCACCCAGCAGGTGCGCGGCAACGTCGCGGACAGCGAGAAGAGCGGCGACGCGGTGTGGGACGTGACGACGACCGTCGACACGGACAAGTCGCTGCCGGCCGCCGATCCGCACGACGCGCTGGAGTTCTTCCTGAACCGGTGGGTGACGAACCGGCGGACGAACCAGCCCGTGCACTGCTGCAAGGAGAATCCCTACTTCGAGGGCGACGCCTATCTCAAATTCCCCTTCGACGTGCACAAACGCTCCTACACCTGGTGGGACAACTCGCTCGGCGACACCGTGGTGCTGCACTACCGGGGTACGAAGAAGGTCCAGGGGTACACGGGTTACCGGTTCACCGGGACCGTCGCGCCCACGAAGATCGGGACGCGGCTGGTGCCGGGCACGATCGTCGGCCAGAAGAACAAGCCGCAGGTCCTGGCCGAGGAGTGGTACTCCAACCACGACATCGAGCTGGTCGCCGACCAGCGCACCGGCCGGGTGCTCTACGCCCAGGTCGGCCCGCGCCGGACCCTGCGCGCGCCGGGCTCGAAGAAGGACGCCGTCGTACTGCTCGACAGCCGGAAACTGGGGTTCACCACGGAGACGCAGAAGTCCCAGGTGAAACTCGCGAAGAAGGAGAGCGGTCAACTGCGCATGGTGGGTGAGACGTTGCCGATCGGTGCGGCTGTGGCCGGATTCGTACTGGCGGCGATTGGTGGTGCTCTGGTGGTACGAGGACGCAAGCGCCCCGAGTCGCCCGATTCATCCGCGCCTCAGCTCACGATGTGACATGACGTCAGTTCTAATAAAGCCGGAAATTGTCACGTCGGTGAGTAGCCCTGGCGAACGGCACGGCGAAAACTGTCCAACCCCACCCGAGCACAACCCGTCCACATCCCCCGCCCAGGAAGAGCTCAGTCCCCCCACAGCGAGTCCGGAAAGCCACCACTGAGTTCCGCACCCTGAGACGAGTTGGAGCACCCATGCCCCAGCACGTGCCCTCCCCGCTGCGCGCCGCACATCCCTGGGCGCCGCAGCACCTCTCGGCGCTCCCCCCACAGCCGCGCCGAATCGTTTTCCTCGCCCACCGGGACCTGGACAACCCGGCGGCCGGCGGCTCCGAGCTGCTGGTCGACCGGCTCGCCGAGGGGCTCACCGCCCACGGCCACCAGGTGACCCTGATCTGCGGCGGACCCGCGTCCTACCGCGACTACCGGGTCGTCTCCGCCGGCGGCGAGTTCGCCCACTATCTGCGCGCCCGCAGTGCCTTCGCCCGGCAGGTCGGTGAGACCGATCTGCTGGTCGAGGTCTGCAACGGCATGCCGTACCTGGCGCCCTACTGGCACCAAGGGCCCACGGTGTGCCTGGTCAACCATGTGCACACCGATCTGTGGAAGATGCGGTTCGGCGGGCCCCTCACGCCGGCCGCCCGGCTCGGCCGAAGACTTGAGCAGTGGGCGCTGACCGGTGCGCAGCACCGGAGTCTGCTGGTCGCGGTCTCTCCTTCCACCGCGCACGCGCTACGGGCGATCGGCGTCGAACGGGACCGCATCCGTGTCGTCCACAACGGTGTGGAGGAGCCGGGCCCCCGCGCCGACCGTTCGCCGGAGCCGCTGTTCGTGGCGGTGGGGCGGCTGGTCGAGTACAAGCGGATCGATCTGCTGCTCAGACTCTGGGAGCGGGTGCGGCCGGTCACCGGCGGCCGGCTGGTCATCGTCGGCGACGGACCCGAACGGGAGCGGCTTCAGCAACTCGCCGGTCCCGGCGTGGAGTTCGTCGGCCATGTCTCCGATGCCGAGAAGCACCGGCTGCTGTGCGCCGCCTGGCTGCTGCTGCATCCCTCGGCCGTGGAGGGCTGGGGGCTGGTCGTCACGGAGGCGGCGGCGCGGGAGACGCCGACGGTCGCCTTCGACGTGCCGGGGCTGCGGGACTCCGTCGTGGACGGGGAGACCGGTGTCCTCGCGCAGGGCGAGTCCTCGTTCGCCGCGGCCTGGTGCACGCTCGCCCTGTCGGGCCGCCGCCGCGAGGCGATGGGCAAGGCGGCACGTGACCGCGCGGCGCGTTTCCGCTGGCACCGCACCGTCAGACAGTTCCGCGCGGTGGCCGCAGAGGCGGTGAGGAGCTGGTCCCCGTGACCGGCCTCAAGGACCCCTCGATACGCCGCTCGGTCGCTCTCTTCCGTGCCTTCCGCCACGAACAGGACGACCCCGATGGCTGTTACGGGCTGCTCGCCCGGGACGCCGCCGACCAGGTCGAGGCCTACGACGGGTCAGTCGCCGGGCGTACGGTCGTGGACGTCGGTGGTGGTGGCGGTTGGTTCACCGAGGAGTTCCGGCGGCGGGGCGCGCACGCGTACCTCTTCGAACCGGATCTACGCGAACTCGGTGAGAAGCCGCCCGACGGCGCCGTGATCGCGGACGGCTATCTGCTGCCGCTCGCCGACGGGGTCGCGGACGTCACCTTCTCCTCGAACGTGCTGGAGCATGTCGCCGACCCGCAGACCTTCCTCAGCGAACTCGCGCGCGTGACCCGGCCCGGCGGCCTGATCTACGTGTCGTTCACCAACTGGCTGTCGCCCTGGGGCGGCCACGAGTGGGCGCCCTGGCACTACTTCGGCGCCGAGCGGGCCCGCGCCCGCTACCGGCGCCGTACCGGCAAGCCCGCCAAGCACACCCTCGGCGAGAACCTGTTCGCCGTCCACATCGGCACCACCCTGCGGCAGGTGCGCGCCCGCGACGACGTCACGGTCGTCTCGGCGCGCTCCCGCTACTGGCCGTTCCTCGCCGAGACCGTCGTGAAGGCGCCCGGCATCAGGGAGCTGGCCACCTGGAACCTCCTTCTCATCCTCCGGCGGTGTCCACCATGACGACGACCACGGTCCAGGCTCCCCCTCCGGCAGCCGTCCCCACCACCGCGGCCACCGCGGGTCCGCCCGAGGGACCGCGGTCGCGGCGCTGGCTGGCGGGGTTCTGGGCCGTGGTGTTCGTGCTGTTCCTGGTGGTGCACCCGGGGCGGCAGACCTTCGACACCAAGCTGGGTGTGACGGTCGACCCGGGAGCGTTCTTCTCCGACCTGGGGCAGTTGTGGCACGACCAGGGGTCCTTCGGCGGGATCCAGGACCAGTACGCCGGCTATCTGTGGCCGATGCTGCCGTTCTACTGGCTGGCGCACGTCCTCCATCTGCCGGTGTGGCTGGCCGAGCGGCTGTGGCTGTCGCTGATCGTGTCGGTGGCCTTCTGGGGTGCCCTGCGGCTGGCCGAGCGGCTGCGGGTCGGCAGCGGCGGATCACGGCTGCTCGCGGGGGTCGCGTACGCGCTGTGGCCGATGTTCACGATCGTCGTCGGCTCCACGTCGGCCGCCGCGCTGCCCGGTGCCTTTCTGCCGTGGGTGCTGCTGCCGCTGACCGACGAGCGCTACAGCGCGCGGATCGCCGCCCTGCGCTCGGCGCTCGTCGTGCCGTTCATGGGCGGCGTCAACGGCGCCTCCACGCTGGCCTCGCTGTTGCCGGTGGGGCTGTATCTGCTCTCCCGGCCGCCCGGTCCACGGCAACGGAAGCTCCTCGCGTGGTGGGTGCCGGGTGTGGTGGTGGCGACGGCATGGTGGTGGATCCCGCTGCTGATGCTCGGCGTCTACGGCGAGAACTTCCTTCCGTACGTGGAGACTTCGCAGACGACGACGGCCACCATGTCGGCGACGGAGGCGCTGCGCGGGGCCGGCAACTGGGTCGCGTATCTGCACTTCGGGCAGGCGTGGCTGCCGGCCGGCTGGACGGTCGCCGCGTCCGTGATCGTCATCGTCTGCTCGGCGCTGGCGGCCGGACTCGGCCTCGCGGGGCTGGCCCGACGGGACATGCCGGAGCGGCGCTGGCTGGTGCTGACCGTGGTATCGACCGTGCTGGTGCTGCTCGCCGGGTACGGCGGCGCGTTCGGCGCGCCCTTCCACGGGGTGGTGCAGGACTGGCTGAACGGCTGGCTGGTCCCCTTCCGCAACATCTACAAGTTCCAGACGGGCCTCGCCCTGGCGCTGGTGCTGGGCCTCGCCCATCTGGTGGGCGTGGCAACCGAGCCGCGCGGTGCCCGGCCCGTGCGGGGCCGCGGGTTCGCACCGCTGATCGTGGCGGTGCTGATCCTCCCGGGCCTGCTGTGGCCGTATCTGAACGGGTCGATCCTCAACCCGGGCTCCTTCCAGGAGTTGCCCAAGTACTGGAAGACCACGGCGAGTTGGCTGGAGAAGTACTCCCCCGACTCGCGTGCCCTGGTGGTCCCGGCCACCGCGCACGGCATCTACAACTGGGGCTCCCCCATCGACCAGCCCCTCGACGTCCTCGCCAAGTCCCGCTGGGCACAACGGGATTACGTCCCCTTCGGCACCCCCGGCAACCGGCGCGCGATGGACGCGGTCGAGGACGCGCTGGCCTCCGGAAGCGACGTCCCGGGGCTGGCCGACTACCTGAGCCGGGCCGGCATCTACTACGTCGTCGTCCGCAACGACCTCGATCCGAACCAGATCGGTGCGGTGCCGACCACGACCGTCAAGCGGACCCTGGAGCAGTCCGGGTATGTCCGGGTGACGGGCTTCGGACCGGTGATGACGGGGGGCGTGATCGCCCATGACGCCCCGCTCCAGGTGGAGGGGCTGTACCCGCGTCAGCGCGCGGTGGAGATCTACGAACCCGCCGACAAGAACGTCCCGCGCCCCGGCCAGGCGCATCTGCTGTCCGTGACCGACACGGCCGTCGTCTCCGGCGGCCCCGAGGCGCTGCTGCCGCTCGCCTCCCAGCTGCGCGACCGGGCGACCGTGCTGACCGGCGACAACACGCCCGGCCTCGGCACCCCGTCCCTGCAGATCGTCGGCGACGGACTGCGGCGCCAGGACACCCGGTTCGGGCTCGTCAGCGCCAACACGTCCTACACGTACACGAGTTCGGAGCGGAACTCACCGGACGCCACGCAGGACGCCGGCAGGAAGCCGCACCAGATCCTCCCCACCACGGGCCTCGACCACCAGACGGTGGCCCGGCTGCGCGGCGCCCGCACGGTGACCGCGTCCTCCAGTGGCAACTGGCTGTTCCACCTGCCCCAGTACGACCCCGTGAACGCCTTCGACGGCAACCCGGACACCGCGTGGACGGAGGGCGCGCCGGACACGGCGGACGGGCAGTGGCTGCGGATCGGCTTCAGCGGGACGTACGACATGCCGTCCTCGTTCAAGGTCACCCCGCTGCCGCAGGAGAGCGTGCGGTCGGCGGCGACGAAGGTGAGGGTGGAGACGGAGAAGGGGTCGAGGACCAGCTTCCTGCAGCCGAACGGCCAGACTCAGAGCATCAAGGCGCCTGCGGGCGGGACGAGTTGGATGAAGCTCACGATCGTCGACTCGGTGGCGCGCCACACCGGCCTCACCGGGGCGGGCTTCTCGGAGATCGCCCTGCCGCACGTCCAGGTGACGCGAGTGCTGCGGCTGCCGACGGACGCCGACGGCGCCGACGCCTCGGCCACGGAGATCTCCCTGCACCGCGCCCCCGACCCCACCGGCCTCTCCGCGACCGGCACGGAGAACGGGCTGCACCGCTCCTTCACCACGCCCACGGCGGGGACGTACACGATGAAGGCCGACGCGGCGCCGGTGACCGGTGAGGAGCTGGACAAGCTGCTCTACCGGGTCGCCCCCGACCAGCAGAACCGCATCGTGGCGACCGCCGACTCCACGGCGGCCCTCGGCGCGGGTCTGACCGCGCGCAACCTCACCGACGGTGACCTGACCACCGCGTGGATCGCGGGCGACCGGCCCACCATCCACCTCAGCTGGAACGGCAAACAGCCCATCGGGGAGGTCGTGCTGGCACCCGCCGGCGGGCTGTCGACCCGGGCCGCCCAGGTCGACATCAGCTCCCCGGACGGCGCGACGATCGCCGGCGTGGACGAGAACGGCGTGGTCCGCTTCGACCCGATCACCACCGACCGGCTGGACATCACGGTCACCCGGACGGCGCCGCTGACCCTGCACAACCCGGTCGCCGACGAGAACCTGCAACTCCCCGTGGGCTTCTCCGAGGCGTACATCCCGGCGCTGGACCAGTACCGCACCCGGCAGCCGAGCGCGAGCCGGACCTTCTCCCTGCCGTGCGGGGAGGGGCCGGACGTGGCGGTGGACGGGAAGCTGTACCAGACGGCCGTGAAGGGGACCGTACGGGATCTGACGCAGCGCCGACAGGTGGAGGTGACGCTCTGTCAGGAAGGCGTGGCCGAGGCGGACTTGGAGCTGACGTCCGGCACCCACCGGCTGGAGGCGGGGGACGCGGGACCGCTCGCGCTCACGGACGTCACGCTGACCCGGGGCACGGTCGCGACCCAGACCACGGCCGCGTCCCGCCAACTGACCGTACGGGACTGGCTGGGCGACCGCCGCGAGGTGACCGTCGGCTCGGGCGCGGCGACGTACCTGACGACGTACGAGAACTACAACGACGGCTGGAAGGCCACGCTGAACGGCAAGGAACTCACCCCGGTCCGCCTCGACGGCTGGCAGCAGGGCTGGCGGGTCCCGGCCGGGTCGGGCGGCACGGTCAAGCTGTCGTACGAGCCCGCGACGACGTACAAGGCCGGACTGATCGGCGGTGCGGTGGGGCTGGCGGTGCTGATCGGCCTGGTCGTCTGGCGCCGCCGCGAGCCCAACCCCGACCAGCCGCAGCGGGTCGCCCCGTTGCCGGGTCTGTGGCTCGGCACGGTGGCCCTGACGGTGGTGGCCGTACTGATCGCCGGCTGGTTCGCCCTGCTCGTCCCTGCCCTGGCACTGCTCGCGTACCGCCGGCACACCCTGCTCGTCCCTATCGCCTTCGTCGCCCTCGCGGGCGCCGGCATCGCGGCGGCGACGGGCGCCGGCGAGCCCCCGGGCGCGGGCCACGGCGCGTTCGGCCATCCAGCCCAACTCCTGGCGCTCATTGGCCTGTTCGCCGGCGTGGTCGCCGTACGCGAGCCGGACGAGGGCCCGGGCTCCACAGCGATCCTGCCCCCTGCGACAGCGGGCAGCGCGACGGGCCTCACGACCGGAACGACACCAGGCTCGGAGGCACCGACACAGACTCTGCCGAGACGCGGCCGCCGGGAGATCGGACAACGCACACCGGACACGGAGACGGAGAGGGAGAGGGAGAGGGAGACGGAGAGGGAGAGGGAGGGCGAACTGCGGACTCCGGGAGAGCGGACGCCGGAGTCCGGACTGAGCGGCGAGCCGTCCGCCTCCGGCAACACCGTGTCCGCGCGCGGGCCCGGAGCCGTCGAGTCCGATCCGCCGACCACTCGGTTCCCCTCGCGCAAGCCGGGGCCGCCCACGGAGAAGCAGGAGCCGGAGGACGGCAGGGGGAGGGCAACGTCATGACCGCACTGGAGCACCCCGCTCGCGCCGACGGACCGGTGCGGCCGCCGGTCCGCATACCGTTCCCGGTCGTGGACGAGGTCGCCCGGCACTGCCTCCAGGAGGAGGAACCGGAGACGGTCCACATCGAGGTCCATCTCCCGGGCCGGCTCGACCGCGACCGTCTGCGGGCGTCGTTCGCCGAGGCCCTGCGCCGCCACCCGCGCATCCTGATGCGCGAGGCGCCGGGACACTGGTACCGGCGCCGCTACGAGTGGGAGCTGACGCCGGAACCGGACGTCGAGGTGGTCACCTTCCCGCCGGGCGGACGCGGCGCGCTCCGGGACGCCCGCACCCGCGCCCTGACGACGGCCCCGCCCCTGACCCTGTCCCCACCGATCCGCCTTGAGGTGGTGGAGGGCCCGGGACCGGTGGAGGGCAGCGAGGCCACGGACGCGGTCGGCGCGGCCCCCGCGGCCACGCCCCGTCGGCCCGACGCGACCGCGGGCAAGGGCATCGTCCTCTTCCTCACCATCAACCACACCGCCCTGGACGGCCCCGCCTGCCTCCGCGTCCTCGCCACCGCCGCCGAGCTCTACGGCGGCCAGGACAACTCCCCCGCCGCACCCCCCGTCCGCACCCCCGAATCCCCGCCGCCCACCGCAGAGACTCCCTCCAACTGGTCCCCGCCCGCCCGCGTGGCCCCCGGCACCCCCGAGCCGTCCCCCGGCAACGGCATGCTCGTCACCGACCTCCCCCTCCCCCACCGCCCCAAGGGCTCCCCCTACACGGTGAACGACCAGCTGATGGTCACCACCGCCCTCACCATCGCCCACTGGAACAGGGAACACGGCGCGGAGCCCCGCCCCCTCCGCATCACCATGCCCGTGGACGACCGCCCCAGGGACGCCACCATGCCCATCGGCAACGGCACCCGGCTGGTCGAAGTCCCGTTCTCAACAGAGGAGTTGGGCGCGCACAGAGCCTCCGACATGCCCGGCCTCCTGCAGCGCACAGCGACCCGCACCCGTGCCCTCAAATCCCTCCCCCGCCCCCAACTCGGCCACGGGGCAGCCCTGCTGACCGCCCCGGTCACCCCCGTGGCCTGGCGCGCGGCCCTCACCCGCGGGCTGCGCCGGGCCGCCGCCCCCTGGACCTCGACCACGCTGCTCAGCAACATCGGCCGCATCCCCTACCCCCTGGACTTCGGCGAGGAGGCCGGTCGCGCGCACGCCGTCTGGTTCTCGGCCCCCGCCCGCATGCCCCGGGGCCTCACCGTCACCACCGCCTCCACCGCGGGCCGGCTGCACCTGGCCCTGCGCTGGTCGCGTGCCCTGCTCAGCCACGGCGACGGCGCCCACCTCAGGGACCTGTTCGAGCACTATCTGCACTCGACGGAGGTCAGCCCATGACGACCACCGCCCCCCGCCCCAAGGACCTCCGCGACTTCTACGAGGACCCGTCCGTCCCCGTCGCCTCCGGCACCCCCCGTAGCCTCCGCCAGGCCCGCATGCTCGCCGGCGCCCTCGGCCCGGCGACGGGCGGGGGCACCCCGCGCACCGTCCTCGACATCGGCTGCGGCGACGGCACGGCGGCCGCCACCGCGGCCTCCCTGCTCGCGGGCCACCGCATCGTCGGCGTCGACTGGTCCCAGGACGCCCTCCGACGGGCCCGCGCCCACCTGTCGTACACCATCCGCGGCGAACTCACCGGCGGCGGACTGCCGTTCCGGACCGGTTCCGCGGACGCCGTGCTGTTCAGCGAGGTGATCGAGCACCTCGTCGACCCCGACGCGGCCCTCGACGAGATCCGCCGTGTCCTGCGCCCCGGGGGCCATCTCATGCTCTCCACACCCAACTTGGCGGCCTGGTACAACCGCGCCCTGCTGGCGGCGGGCGTGCAGCCGGTGTTCTCCGAGGTGAGTCTGAGAGGGATCCACGGGCGGCCCGGGACGGAGGTCGTGGGTCATCTGCGGCTCTACACCGCCCGCGCACTGCGGGAGTTCGTCACCGCGTCCGGCTTCGAGGTCGTACGACTGGAAGGGGCCCCCTTCCACGGCGTACCGCGCCCCCTGCGCACCCTCGACCGGCTGGCCTGCTCGAGACCGTCGCTCGCCTCGATCCTTCTGCTGCACGCGCGGAAGACCTAGGGGGCGCGCCATGTGGTGGGGAGTGATCGCGGCCCTGATGGCGAACACCCTGTACAGCCTCGGTTTCGTCCTGGAGAAGCGGGCCCTGACCTCGCTGCCCGAGGTGTCGATCCGACAGCCCGCCCGGCTGCTGCGGCTGGTGCTGGGCAGTCCGCTGTGGATCGGCGGTTCCCTGGCCCTCGCCTCCGGCTTCGGCGCACAGCTCGTCGTCTACCGGACGCTTCCGATCGCCGCAGCGCAGGGCATCTTCGTCTCCGGCCTGGTGCTCCTGGTGCTGCTCTCCGCCCGGCTGCTGGGCGAGGAGACCACGGGCCGGGAACGGTACGCCCTCGGCGCGATCCTCGCGGCCCTGCTGATGGTCGTGCTCTCGCTCAAGGAGGGCTCGGACACGGTCAGCCGCAGCGCCCCGTACCAGCTGATCCTGTTGGTGTGCGTGCCGTCGCTGGCGGGTGGCGTGTGGCTGTACGGCGCCGCGGAGCGCCGTTCCCGACACCGGCACCGCGCGCCGACGACCGGCGTGGAGTACGGCGTGGCGGTGGGCCTGCTGTACGGCGTCAGCTCGCTCGCGATCAAGGGCGTGTCGAGCTATCTCACCACAAGTGGGCTGGGGGGTGCGGTCGTTGACGTACTGCGCTCCCCGTACCCGTACATCCTCATGTTCACCGGCGCGTTCGGCCTCGTCATGTCGCAGGCCGCGCTGCAGCGGTGCCGGGCCTCGCTGATCGTGCCGGTGTGCACGACGGTGACCTGTCTCTACACCGCCGTACTCGGCACGTTGTCGTTCGGCGAGGCGCTCCCCCACGACCCGCTGCGCCTCGCCCTGCGTCTCGCGGGTACCGCGCTCGCCGTCTCCGTCCTGCTGGCCATGCCCAAGCACGACACCGCACCACAACAACCCCCCATCGGTGCCAAGGAGTTGACACCATGAACCCCGACGACCCGCTGCTGCGGATCCTGGCCTGCCCGCTGGACAAGGGCCCGCTGCACCTGCTCGTACCGGACGGGCCGGCGGCCGAGGAAGCCCTCTACAACCCACGCCTGCACCGCCGTTACCCCATCGTCGACGGCATCCCGCAGCTGCTGCCCTCCTCAGGCGAGCAGGTGTCGGACGACGAGCACGAGGCTCTCTTGAAACGGATGGCCCAGTGACCCGGACCCGCACGATGGCCGCCCGGCTGGCCCCCCTCCTCCCCGTCCGGCTGGTCGCCGCCACCGCCCGGGCCGTCTACCCGCGCTTCGAGCCCGAGCTGGCCCGTCTCGGCGAGCTCTGTCCGGCCGACTGCCGGACGGCCGTGGACGTCGGCGGCTGGTACGGCCCGTGGACCCGCCGTCTGGCGAGACGGGCCCGCCGGGTGGTGACCGTCGAGCCAGTCCCGCACCTGGCCCGGCTGCTGACCTCCGCCGCCCCGCCGAACGTCCGGGTCGTCCAGGCCGCCGCCTCCGACCGCCCCGGCATCGCCCGGCTGTGGCTGCCGCCGGACGACGCGGGCGACCGGGGTGTGTCCTCCCTGGTCCGCCGGGACATCCACGCCCGCGCCCTGGACGTCCCGTGCGTCACCCTCGACGAACTCGGCCTGCGGGACGTCGGTTTCATCAAGATCGACGTGGACGGCAACGAACTGGCCGTCCTGCGCGGCGCGACCGGCGTCCTGTCCCGCGACCGCCCGGCGCTGTTCGTGGAGTTGGAGTCCCGCATCCAGCCGATCGCCCCGGTGGTGACGTACCTGTCGCTGCTCGGCTACGACGGCTGGGTGCTGCCCGGCACCAGCTGGGTCCCCCTGGCCCGCTTCCCCCTGGAGGCCCACCAGGCGTCCGTCCAGCACGTCGTCGCCCAGGGCCTGCTGGGCCGCGTCCTGCCCTTCCGCAGCCACCCGCGCTACGTCAACTCGGTCCTGTTCCTCCCGGACGGCCGCCGCCCCGGTGTCAGTGGCCTGAGCGACCATGGAGGACATGCCGTCCGCGAAGCGCCCCGCTAGTCCCTTCACTCCCCTCGACTTCCAACTGGTCCTGCTGCGCCGCATGGCCGACCACAACCCGGACCTGGTGGAGGACGCCCGGCACACGCTGGGCGTCTCCATCGCGGACATGCGGGAGGCCAACAAGCGCTGGCAGGCGATGCTGCACTCCTCCCGGTCCCGTGCGGCGGCCTCCCGCTACCGCTCCGTCCTGGGCGCACCCGAGTCGGTGGTGCAGCGCCGGATCGGCGACCTGGACTGCGAGGCCCTGCTGTGGCCGGTCCCCCTCTGGCCCGACCTGCGCTTCGAGGTCCTGCTCGCCCCCAACGGCGCGGTCTGGAACGAGTGGCTGATCCGCGCGCCGCACGCCCGGGGACCGCTGCTCAGGACGATCGCCGACCTGACCCCCTGGTCCTGCACGGTCGACGAGACCGCCCGCGCCTTCGCCCCCGCCCGCCCCCTGGAGGGCACGGCCCCCACCCGCTGGGGCCTGGCGTTCACGGCCCCGGACGAGGAGGGGACGACACGGCGGGAGGTGGTCGCGGAGTTCACCTGGGGCCTGCTGCAGCGCGTGGCCGTCAACGGCTGAACCGCCGGCTCACCTGTCGGCCGCCTCCAGTACCGCCGCCACGACCTTCTCCACCGACCCCGGATGCAGGAACAGGAACAGGTTCGGCTCCACCAGCTCCAGCTCCATCACCCGCGGCTGTCCGTCGTCCCCGTCCACGAGGTCCACGCGCGCGTACAGCAGCTTCGGCGCGTCCGGTACGGCGGCCAGAGCGCGTTCGGCGACGGCGAGTTCGGCCGGGGTCGGCGTCCAGGGCTCCAGGTCGGGGTGGGGCACCTTGTCGGCGTCGTAGGCGGCACCGGGTTCGAGGACGGCCCGCTTGCGGCTGGCGTGCAGCAGACGGCCGCCGAAGAACTGCAGCGCGCGCTCACCGCCGGTGTCGATGGCGCGCATGTACGGCTGCACCATCGCCGTGAACCCCTCCTCGTGCATGCGCTGGAGATGCCGTACGGCCTCCTCGCGCTGCCCGGGCGTGTAACGCGCCGCATACCGGGCCCCCGCGCCGGAGGTGGGCTTGACGACGTACTCGTGGTCCTCGGGGAGGTCCGGGGCGTCGCCGGGGGCGAGGTAGCGGGTGGGGACCACGGGCACGCCGGCCGCGGCGAGGTCGCCGACGTACCGCTTGTCGGTGTTCCAGCGCACCACCTCGGCCGGGTTGGCGAGCCGGGTGGCCGTGCCGCACTTGTGCGCCCAGGCCACGAACTCGGCCGCGCGCCAGCTGTAGTCCCAGGTCGAGCGGATGACGACCAGGTCGTACGCGGCCCAGTCGGCCTCGGTGTCGTCCCAGCACACGGCGTCCGCCTCGGCCCCCGCCTCGCGCAGCGCGGCCAGCAGCACGGGCAGGTCGCGGTCGCGGTTGGGCAGAGGCCGGGAATCGTAGGTGGCGAGGGCGATGCGGGGCACGGGGGACTCCGTTCGGGTGCGGGCCGGACCATCGCAGGCTAACCAGGACGGCCACGACCACGGCAACCGGTTTGACCTTCCCCCTCGGGGAAGCCCCAGCATCGGGCGAGGAACGAAAGGGGCGAGGAACGGATGGGGCGGGGATGGAATGCCATGGAAATGCTGACGATCGGTGCCTTCGCCACGGCCTCCCGGCTGTCCCCGAAGGCGCTGCGCCTGTACGACGAGCTGGACCTGCTGCGTCCGGCCCGCGTCGACCCGGACACCGGTTACCGCTACTACGCGGCCGACCAGCTGGAACAGGCCCGGCTGGTGGCCTGGCTGCGACGGCTGGGGATGCCGCTGGCCCGTATCCGCGAGGTGTGCGCGCTACGCCCGGCGGAGGCGGCCCGGGAGATCCGCGCGTACTGGTCGCGGGTGGAGGCGGAGCCGGCGGTACGGCGGGACCTCGCCGCGTTCCTCGTCGAGGAGCTCCTGCGGGAGCCGGGAAAGGACACCGACATGCTGGAACTGCGCTACTTCGCCCACTCCCACCCCGGCCGGGTGCGCCCCGCCAACCAGGACACGGCGTACGCGGGGGCGCGGCTGCTCGCGGTGGCCGACGGTTACGGGCCGGCCGGGGCGCCCGCGAGCAGCGCGGCCGTGGAGGCCCTGCGCTTCCTGGACACGGACGAGCTGCCGGCGGGGGACGTCCTGAACGTGCTGGAGGAGGCGGTGCGGGGCGCGACCGAGGCGGTCCGTGACGTGTCCGACGGCGCCGACGAGAACGGCACGACCCTGACCGCCCTCCTCTGGACGGGCTCCCGGCTCGCCCTGGTCCACATCGGCGACTGCCGCGCCTATCTGCTCCGCGACGGCGGACTGTTCCGGATCACGCACGACCACACGATGGTCCAGTCGCTGATCGACGAGGGCCGTCTCACCCCGGAGGAAGCGACGGCCCATCCGCAGCGCAGCCTACTCCTCAAGGCCCTCACCACCGGCACCCCGGACCTGGGGCTGCACGAGACGAGGCCGGGCGACCGCTACCTGCTGTGCTCCGACGGCCTCCCCACGGTCGTCCCCGACGCCCGCGTGCGCACCCTCCTCGCCGGCGCGCGGACGCCCGCCGAGGCGGTCCACGGCCTGGTCACGGAGGCCAACGCGGCGGGCGGCCCGGACAACGTCAGCTGTGTGGTGGCGGACGTGGTGCCGGCGTAGGCGCCCGCACCCGGTCCGTCACTCGTGGGTAGGGTCCAGTTCTGACCGGACTCAACGCTCGCGTGCACACGGACAGGAGATCGCGTGTCCTCTCTCTTCCCGGCCCTGGAGAGCCCGCACGGGCAGGTCGCCCTGCGGTTCGGCGACCGGTCGATGACCTATGCCGAGCTGGCGGGCGCGACCGGTGCCCTGGCGGCACGGCTGCCCGTCGGCAGCAGAGTCGCGGTGTGGGCCACGCCCGCGCTGGAGACCGCCGTCGCGGTGGTCGCCGCGCTGCGCGCCGGGGTGGCCGCCGTGCCGCTCAACCCGAAGTCGGGCGAGAAGGAGCTCGGGCACATCCTGTCCGACAGCGCACCGGTCCTGGTCCTGGCCGCGCCCGGCGACGAACTCCCCTCGCCGGTACGGGACTTGGCGCGCCTGGATGTCGAGGTCACCGGCGCCGGGAGCACCCTCCCCTCCCCCGCCGTCGCCGATGAGGACCCCGCCCTCGTCGTCTACACCTCCGGCACCACCGGCCCGCCCAAGGGCGCCGTCATCCCCCGTCGGGCGATCGCGCACACCCTGGACGCGCTCGCCGACGCCTGGCAGTGGACCGGCGACGACGTCCTCGTGCACGGGCTGCCGCTGTTCCATGTGCACGGCCTGGTGCTGGGCATCCTCGGCCCGCTCCGGCGCGGCGGCTCGGTCCGGCACCTGGGCCGCTTCACCACCGAGGGCGTGGCGCACGAGCTCGACAACGGCGCCACCATGCTGTTCGGCGTACCGACGATGTACCACCGCATCGCCCAGGCCCTGCCGGAGCAACCGGAGCTGGGCCGGGCGCTGGGCCGGGCCCGGCTGCTCGTCTCCGGCTCCGCGGCCCTCCCCGTGCACGACCACGAGCGCATCACGGCAGCGACCGGACAGCGGGTCGTGGAGCGCTACGGCATGACGGAGACGCTGATGAACACCAGCGTCCGGGCGGACGGCGAGCCGCGCCCCGGCACCGTCGGCCTGCCGCTGCCGGGCGTGGACCTGCGGCTCGTGGAGGAGGACGGGACGCCGATCACGGCGTACGACGGCGAGACCGTGGGCGAGATCCAGGTGCGTGGCCCGAACCTCTTCACCGGCTACCTCAACCGGCCCGACGCCACCGCCGGGGCCTTCACCGCCGACGGCTGGTTCCGCACCGGCGACATGGCGGTGCGCGACCCCGACGGCTACGTCCGGATCGTCGGCCGCAAGGCCACCGACCTGATCAAGAGCGGGGGTTACAAGATCGGGGCCGGAGAGATCGAGAACGCGCTGCTGGAGCATCCGGGGGTCCGGGAGGCGGCGGTGACCGGGGAGCCGGACGCGGACCTGGGCGAGCGGATCGTGGCCTGGGTGGTACCGGCTGACCCCCAGTCACCCCCGTCCGACAGCGAGTTGGCGGACCATGTCGCGCGCCGCCTCGCCCCCCACAAGCGCCCCCGAGTCGTGCACTTCCTCTCCTCCCTCCCCCGCAACGACATGGGCAAGATCATGAAGCGGGCCCTGACCCGTGACTGACACCGAACGCCTCGCGGCCCGAGAGTTCCTCGCACTGCTCACGGACCCCGCCACCTTCACCGAACTCCCCTCCCCCACCCGGGAGTCCGCCCCCGACGGCCCCCTCACCTGGCAGGGTTACGACGCCTCACGCGCCCGCGCCACCGAACGCACCGGCGAGTCGGAGTCCGTGGTCTGCGGCACCGCGAGCGTCCTGGGCACGCGGGCCGTGCTGATCGCCTTCGAGTTCGGCTTCCTCGGCGGCTCGCTCGGCGAACGCACCGGCGACCGGCTGGAGGCGGCGTACGGCCACGCCCGCGAACAGGGTCTGCCGGTCGTCCCCCTGGTCGCCACGGGCGGCAGCCGCATGCAGGAGGGCATGCTCGCCCTGACCCAACTCCAGCGTGTGGCCCGCCAGTCGGCGCTCACGCGAGAGGCCGGACTGCCCCAGATCGCCGTCCTGCGCGACCCGACGACGGGCGGCGGCTGGGCCACCCTGGGTGCCGGAGCGGACATCGTCCTCGCGCTCCCCCGGGCCCAGGTCGGCTTCGCCGGCTCCCGGGTGCGTCCACCCGACGCGGACCCGTCGGCGTACACGGCGGAGGCCCAGGTGGCGAACGGCACGGCGGACGCGGTGGTACCACTGGCGGAACTCCGGCAGACGCTGGGCCTTTGGCTGCGACTGCTGACGGACGGAGGGACGGGCGGGGGGAAGCAGCGGGGAACGGACGGGCACGCCGAGTTCTTCGGCATGGTCGGTGACACACCAGTACCCCGGTCCGGCATCGAACCCGCCCCCGTGCCCCACGCCCTCGGCTCCACCGACCTCCCACGCACCGGCTGGGAGGCCGTGCAACGGGCTCGTTCGCCTCAACGCCCGCGCGCCGAAGCCTACTTGGACACCTACTTCACCCGTCGCCTCGCTCTCAGCGGTGACCGGTGCGGTGGCACCGATCCCGGGATGCTCTGCGGGTTCGGTGAGCGGGACGGTCGTACCGTCGCCTTCGCCGCGCAGGCCGGCACCGCGACCCGGCCCGCCGGCTACCGCACCGCCGCCCGGCTGATCCGTCTCGCGGACCGGCTCGGGATTCCCGTCCTGACCCTGGTGGACACCCCCGGCGCCGCGAATGACGCGGAGGCCGAGCGGCAGGGCGCCGGGGCGGCGATCGCGGAACTGTTCGGCGCGGTGGCCGCCGCCCGCACCCCGATCACGACCCTGGTCATCGGCGAGGGCGGTTCCGGCGGCGCGCTGGCCCTGGCGGCCCCCGGCAACACGTACGCCACCCCGGACGGCTACTTCTCCGTCATCGCACCGGAGCTCGCGGCCGCGATCCTGAAACGCCCGCCACAACAGGCCGAACCGACCGCCGACCAACTCCGCATCCGCCCGCAGGACTTGGTGGACCTGGGCGTCATCCGCGGCATCTCGGGGCCGCCACCGCGCGGGCGTCAGGCATGAACGGCAGTGGGCTTTATTTCTGCTTTACATGAGGCTATATACTGCAAAACCCCCATTCAGCCGCACCCCACCCGGCCCCCTCCAAGCGGCGCCACCACTCCCACCCCCGCACGATTCCAGTAAGGCTCGCCGCACGGCGGGCCGAGGAACGAGGTCCGCCCACCCGGCGGTCCCCACGGTCTGTGCTCTCGGGAGGACCCGCCATGACCGCCAGTCTGGAGCAGCTGCGCCGCTGCCATTTCGCCGTCGACCTGGGGGCGGCCCGGACCCGCGTCTATGTGAAGGGCGCCGGACTCGTCGTCGACCAGCCCTCCGTCGCCGCCGTGAACACCAAGACCGGCGCCCTGATCGCCGTCGGCGAGTTCGCGGAGAAGATGACGGGCCGTACCCCGCACTACATCCGCGTCGTCCGCCCCGTCTCCGGCGGAACCGTCGTCGACATCGAGATGGCGCAGCGCATGCTCCGGCACCTGCTCGGCGACAAGGTCCGCCGCACCCTGCGCCGCAAGCCCTTCCTGCGCGCGGCGGCGTGCACCCCGCACGACGCCGATCCGCTCGCCCAGCGGGCCGCCATCGAGACGCTCGTGGGGCTGGGCGCCCGGCGCGTGGAACTGGTGGACACCCTCATCGCCGCCGCCGTGGGGTGCGGGCTGCCCGTGGAGCGCCCGGAAGCCACCATGATCATGGTGTGCGGGGCCGCGGCCACCCAGGTGGCCGTGCTGTCCCTGGGGTCCATCGTGACCGCCGAGCGCGTCCCCGTGGGCGGTGAGGCCGTGGACCATGCCATCGTCCAACATCTGCGCCACGAGCACGAGTTGATGCTGCCCAGCCAGTCGGTACGGCCCCTGCAGCTCGCCCTCTCCGGCAACGGCCTCACCCTCCAGGGGCCCGCCTCCACCGAGATCCACGGACGGGACGTCGCCACCGGCCTCGCCCGTTCCGTGCGGGTCGACACCGCCGCCGTACGGGACGCCATCGAGACGCCCCTGACCGCCGTGCTCGACGGCATCGGACGCGTCCTGCGCGACTGCCCGCCCGACCTGGTCGCCGACCTCGCCGACCGCGGAATCATGATGGTCGGCGGCTCCGCCCTGCTCCCCGGCCTCGACCAGATGCTCCGCGCGGCCACCGGCATGCCGGTGCACATCGCCGAACGGCCGGACGTGTGCGCCGTACAGGGTCTGGGGTACATGCTGGAGGGCAAGATCGAGCCACTGGTCCTCGACCCGCTGGCCACCTGAGCCTCGAGGACCCGGGTCCACCATGGGCCACCCGGCCCCGGCGGTCACCGGATGTGAACCGGTGCGCCCCGTGCGCGCCATGTCGCCCTGGGTTAGGGTGTATTCACCGATGGTGACGGGAGGGGACGCTCCGTGACAATCCATACCACCCAGTTCCTCGACGCGGCGGCCGCGGCCCCCCGCCTCAGCGTCACCCGCATCGGGGTGACCGGACACCGCTCGATCCCGCCGTCCGTCCTGCCCTACGTCCGGTCCGCCCTGCGGCGCGAATTCAGGGCCGGGGGCGTCGAGTTGGAGGCCATCAGCAGTCTGGCGGCCGGCGCCGACCAGTTGTTCGCGGACATCGCACTGGCCCATGGCGTCCCGGTGACGGCCGTGATACCGGGCATGGACTACGAGGCCCATCTGGGCGACGCCGAGACCCGCAGCACCTACCGCAGGCTCCTGGGCTCCTGCGCGACCCGCGTCGACCTGCCCCTCCAACCGACGCACGAGGAGGCGTACTTCGCGGCGGGCCGCTGGATCGTGGACCACTCCGACCGGCTGATCGCCGTCTGGGACGGCCGCCCGGCCCGCGGCCCGGGCGGCACGGGCGACATCGTGGCGTACGCGCGGCGCACCGGGGTGCCGGTGACCGTGCTGTGGCGGGACGGCGTGCACCGGGACTGACACGCACCCGCCGTCCCCTGCCACCAACTGCCCTCAACTGCCCTCAACTGCCGAACCGCACCAGCCACTCCGTGTGCGCCGGTGACATCAGACGCTCCGCCTCCCCCACCGCGTCGGCCCACCCCGCCTCCGTCACCGTGGTGGACATCGCGATCCGGGCCGTCTCCAGGTCCTGTTCGATGAGGGAGTGGGCGTGGGTCAGCGGTCCGTGCCGCCGTACCTCCTGCCAGGCGACGCCCGCCGCCGCGGCCGCGCTCAGCAGTCCCGCGAGGTCCGCGCCCCCGATCAGCCCGAAGGCACGCAGCATGGCCGCCGTCAGCGCCAGCAGGGTCAGGACGGCGGTGACGGCCGACCAGCGGGCGGCGGCGCGGTGCGCTCGCGAGGCCCGGTTCTTGTACCAGACCGTCTGCTCCAGGAGCCGGTCGCGCAGATAGATGTCCCGGCGTGCGGCGAACGACTTGGCCCGTACCGCCCGCATCTGCGGAGTGATCTGCCCCTCGCCCCGCTCCCACGTCCCCCCACGGGAGTCCTCCCAGCCGCAACTGCGCAGCTCCCGCAGCCGCTCCTCCAGCCGCGCCGCGAACACGGCGTCCGGGTCCGCGACCCGGGAGTGAAAGGGGCCGCCGTGCACCATGTACTGCCAGGCCAGCGACTTCAGCACTTCGGCCGCCGCCCGGTGCGCCTGCCAGCGGGCCCGGGAGCGGCGGCGCGAGGTGCGCAGCCCGAGGGCGATAGTCGCCGCGTACAGCGCGGCGGCGCACACCGTCCACACATGCCCGGAGGCCCGCTCGGTCAGCGCGGCGGCCGTGGTGGCCAGGAGAAGCACGATGAGGTGAGTGCGGACGGCCCGGAAGGACTCGCTCTGATGACGCAGCGCCCACTGGTCACTCACCCGGAACAGCGGTGGCAGGTCCTGATCGCTCAGTGTCGTGCTCGGTACGGGAGATGTCGCGGCTCCCATGAAGCCCCCTGAGTCCACTGCGCGCCCCCGAGTCTCCGCGCGCCCCCGGCTTCCAGCGTAAAAAGTGAATGCGTAAGGAAGCCAGTCCCGCGCGGCGGAGGTTCGCGGCAGCCGTCAGCGCCCGAACCAGCAGCGCACCGTCGTCCCCTCGTCGTCGGTGTGCAGGCGGACCAGGTCGGCGACCAGGTTGACCAACAGCAGGCCGCGGCCGCCGCGTTGGTCGCGGGAGGCGGGCCGGCGGCCGGCCAGGGGGTCGGTGATGCGGCCCGCGTCCCGTACCTCGCACACCACGGAGTCGCCCTCCGCCCACACCCGCATTGAGCCCGAACCGCCGCCGTGCACCACGCTGTTGGTGGTCAGTTCGGCGGTGACCAGGGCCAGGTCCTCGAGCCGCGCGGACGTCAGGCCCAGCCGGGCGGCCTCGGCCACGGCCAGGTGGCGCACGTCGCTGAGGGAGGCGGCCCGGAAGGCGAACACCGGGGCGTCCGGGACCGGCGGCAGGGGTTCGTTGTAGCGGGCGACGATCTCGCCGGGGGCGTACGCGCTGCTGTCCTCCGCCACGCCGGACCCGCCACGCACAAGGGTGGGGTGGGTGGCGTAGGCGTCGGCGATGACCTCGGGGGCCAGCCGCCGGGTGTCGTACGGGCACAGGATGGTCGCCGTACGCCCCTGGAAGGCGGCATTGATCAGCGCCTCGTGCTGGACGCAGGCGGGGTACTCGGTGGCGCTGCGGCCGGCCCAGATCGGCTCGCCGATGATGTGGACGCGGGTGCCGGAGGGCTGGGCGTCGGTGAAGGCCCGCAGCACGCCGGGGATGATCCGGCCGGGGTTGCGGCCGGCCTCCCGCATGTCCAGGAACCGTACGGCGTCGGCGGCGGCCCCCAGGCCGTCGCGGATCAGCCGGAGGTTCTCCGTCGGCACGGCGACGGCGACCGGTTCACCGGCCTTGAGGGCCGCCCGGACGAAGGGGACGGTGCCCTCCAGGTACTCCCGCTCGTCGGTGTAGAAGAGTGCGGGGTGGACAAAGGGGTCGTGGCGCTCGGTCGTGACGGTCATGGCGTATGCACCTCGATCGCCGGCAGCCCGGGCCAGAACATGTCCAGCAGGCGACGCAGGGTCGGTGGCGGTTGCTGCAGCACGATCCTCCTGCCCTCCTCGAGGGTCTGCGCGGCGGCCGCCAGCGCGCCCGCTCCCGCCACGTCGACGAAGGTCACGGCCGACAGCTCCAGCCGGTACACCCGCCCACCCTCGCGCACGGCCCGCTCCAGGGCCCGTTCCCAGTCGACGCGCGTCACCAGGCTCACCTCGCCCGCCACGCGCAGCCCATGGCACCCCGGCAGCGAGGACACCGTCAGCAACGGCGGTGACACCTCGGCCGGACGGGGAGCCTGGTTCCGGACACCCACGCGGTCTCCTCTCCCACCACGGGCTTCCGTACCCTACCCTCCGTCTTCTGGACGATTGGGGGGTACCCGCGACACGGGCCGGTCATTCCCCGCCCACTCCTCCGCTCATTCCCCGTCACGGGGGTATACACCGGCGCGCTTCGGGCAGGCGTCTGTCAGCACCGCCAGGTCCCCGCGGGGTTCCGGTACGGCCTCGCGGCCACACCCGGTGGCGATCGGTGACTCAACGTCGAGACGACTGTCGGGAGCAGCGAGGCGGACATGACCTCTGCGGCACACACACCCCTCGGAGGGCGGTTGAACACCCTGGTCATCGACGGCCGTGTGGTGGAGGGGCACGCCGTGCTCACTCCGCGCGGCGAGCTAGTCAGGGGCTGTGCGGACACCCTGGCCAGGAAACTGGATGAACTCCCGGACCGGGTCAGCGCGGTCGATCTGGACATGAAGGACGTCGTCTTCATGGACACGGCGGGGCTGCAGTTCCTCGACCTGCTCGACGCCTACGGCCGGCGGCACCGCGTCCCGGTGCGGGCCACGCACTGGAACGGGCAGCCGCGCCGGATCCTGGAGCTGGTCGGGCTGGACACCGAGGACCCGCTGCGGCACGCGTCCGACCGGACGGCGGGGCCGCGCACCACCTCCGCGGTCGCCCTGGAGCGCGCCGAGCAGCTGGACGAACTGCGGGTGGAGATCGAGCAGTTGCGGCAGGCGATCGTCTCCCGCCCGGTCATCGACCAGGCGCGCGGCGTGCTGATGGCCACGCATGGCTGCACATCGGAACAGGCCTGGGACATCCTGCAGGAGGCCTCCCAGCACTCCAACATCAAGCTGCGCGCGGTCGCCGCCGCGGTCGTGGCCGTGGCGGAGTCCAAGGGCCCGCCGCCCCCGGAGGAGGTGCGCCGAGCCCTTCGTACGGCGATCTCGCGCCGTCTGCACGGCAGTTCATGACGGCCGTCAGTACGGCAGGATCCGGCCCGACGGGGTCCTGCGGTCGATGGTCGTGTCGCGGGGCGTGCTGGGGCGGCGGTTGACGCGGACGCGGATCTGGCGGTTCATGACGCCTCCTCGGGCCTGGGAAGTCCCTCCGGCTGACGTGAACCAGCCTGGTCCCCGCGCCTTCCCGGCACATCGTGCCCACGAAGTCACCTGTCCTAACTCCCCGGCAGGAGACGGGGCATGACCCGCTACTCCCCGGGGAGGAGGGCGACCCCGAGACAACCCGGCCCGTTGAGGATCGTTTCCGACCGACAAGGCCCCATCTCACCCCTCACGAAAACGGAACGGAGCGGAGCGGAGCGGAGGGTGACCAGCCCACACGACCTCCGCGAAACGGCCGGTCCGGACTGCCCCCGAGTGACCGACCCCGAGAACTCGGTGACCTTCCGGCTCCATCTCGAAAGGCCCCATCCCGAAAGGCCCCCGCCCCCGAAAGGCCCCCACCGCACCATCCCCCACACCGCCCCCGAAGGCGCACACTGGAGGCCCACCCGGAGGGCCCACCCGGAGGGCGCCATGTGCACACCCCGTCTGTCCCTACGGCTCCCGCGCCTCCTGCAGTTTCCCCGCCGTCCCACCCCACCCCGGCCGCCCCGCCCGGCCCAGCTACGGGCCCTGGTCGCCGTCCTGGACGAGGCGGTGGCAGCGCAGTCGCCGGCCGACGCGGCGGTGGCCGCCTGCGGCGAACCGGGTCCCGTCTCCTGCCTCACGGCCCGCGCCTGCGGCCGCCAGAGCATCGCCCTGCACCGTCTGCGCACCCGCCTGCAGGATCTCCGCCTCACCGACCCGGACCTGGCCCTGGCCCAGGACCGGGCCGCACGTCTGCTGGCCTACGACCTGTGGATGCTGCGCGAGTCCCTGAACCTGGCCTTCACGGTCCACCCCGACCCCCGTACCGAGGCCGCGCGGCTGCGCCTGAACGGCCTCGGCCGCCACGCCGACGACCTGCGTCGCCTGCGTGACGGCCTGCGCGACGGTCTGCGCGCCGAGGTCAGCTGAGGCCGAGCGAGGACAACGCGGTGGTCCAGTCGCTCGCGATGGCCGCACGCGCGTCGTCGAGATCCACCGTGCCGTTGCAGACGGCCTTCTTCATCTTGTTCTCCACGGAGTCCTTGCTCGCGGCTGTCTCGTCGCCGTAGCGGGGCTCGGGCCAGAGGTTCTGCTCGCTCTTGGGCGCGCCGCCGAGTTCGAGCGGCACGAGGTGGTCCTCCTCGTAGTCGGACGTACTGGTGTCGTCGTAGCCGTACTCGGCTATCTGCTTGACCATGAGCGCGTTGGTGTACGAGGTCGACGGCCGTACGGTGGCGGTCCAGCCGGACACGCAGATCGTGGAGTCGATGGTGGCCTGGGTGACGTCGGGGTTGTAGGCGCCGGGCTGGCAGGTCGGGTCCGGCAGCGGCAGATAGTCCTGCGAGCAACTGGCGGCGTGGGCGGCCGAGCCGGTGCTGAGGATCAGTCCGGCGACGCCGAGGCTGAGGGACGTGGTCATGGCGGTGAGGCGGCGCGTGGGACGCATGGGGGTCTCCCGCGATCGGCCCGGGTTGTCCGGGCGGTCGTGGGCATGACAGCACCCTGAGGGTCTATGCGGGTAGAACCGTTGGCCAAAGAATCAACTACCTCGCCCAAGCCTTACCGCGCCATGGCCCTCGATTGCCCAATACCTGGGAACCCCTTGGGCGTTGGGCAACCCGCTGGAAACCAGCCCGCCCAGGAGCTCGCACGGTCGGCCCGGCGGGACCGACCGGCCTACGGAGAGGTGGTCAGCGTGCTCGGCGCGCCCGCGGGCGGCGTGCTGGAGGTCGACGTGGCCGGGGCCGGCGGCGAGGCCTCACCGGAGTCGGCCTGGGCGACGACGACTCCGATCACCGCCGCGGTCACGGCCGTCAGCGTGATCAACCACCAAATCCCGATCGGTTTCGCGTGAGCGGCCATGGCACCCTCCTTCGACGCGAGCGTAGGCGCGTCGGCGAGCTCTGGCCCGCCTTTTCCCAACACTCGACAACCGCACCACCCCACCGCCGCCCCGGCCGCCGCCCCCACCCGGCCGGATACGCCGTTGATCGACATGTCCTCAGCGCCTAGGTTCCAACGTCATGACGAACGTACGCATCGGCGTGATGTACGACCGCGACTGGGCCCCGGAGGACCTGCCCGGCTTCGCCCGGCGGGCCGAGGAACTCGGTGTGGACGACCTGTGGGTGGTGGAGGACCTCGGCTGGAACGGCGGGGTGTCGGCGGCGGCCGTGGCGCTGGCGGCGACGGAACGCGTCCGGGTGGGCATCGGCATCGCCCCCGCGCCGCTGCGCAGCCCGGCGCTGCTGGCCATGGAACTGGCCACCCTGGCCCGGGTGTTCCCCGGCCGGCTGGTGGCGGGGATCGGTCACGGCGTCCCGGAGTGGATGGCCCAGGCGGGCGTCGCCCCTCGCTCCCCGCTGGCCCTGCTGGAGGAGACGATCACGTCGGTACGGACCCTGCTGCGAGGCGAGCGCCTGAATCTGGCGGGCCGGGAAGTCCACTTGAACGAGATCCAACTGGTCCATCCGCCGGCCGAGGTCCCGCCGGTCGTCGCCGGCGTCGTACGCCCCCGCTCCCTCGAACTCTCCGGCCGGGTCGCGGACGGCACGGTGATCACCGAGGGCCACGGTCCCGCCGACCTGGCGAACGCCCGCGCGCTCGTCTCGAAGGGCGGCGCGCCATCCGACCACACTCTTACGGTCCTCGCCTTCGCGGCCGTCGGTGACGACCCCGACGAGGTGGCCGGCGCCCTGCGTCCCCACGTCGAGGGCCACGCCGCCTGGCTCGGCCGCCCGCAGGAGGAGGTCTTCACGGTCTCGGGCCCGGCCCCCCAGGCCGCGTCCCGCATCCACGACCTGGCGACGGCCGGCGCGAACACGGTCGTCCTGCGCATCGCGGGCGCGGAGCCCCTACGTCAACTGGAAGCCATACTGACCCACCGCTGACCGGGCCCGCCGCCCCGCGGCAAGAAAAGGAGGGGGCCGGAGCTCTCGCTCCGGCCCCTTTGCCGTCGTATTCGCTACTTGCGCGTCGCCGCCGTGGGCCTGGGCTCCGTGCCCTCCGCGCGGAGCGGGCTGCGGTCCGGGCGGGGCTTGGGGGTGCCGCCCTGGGCCGTGGTCGTCTTCTTCTTGGGCTGGGGGGTGACGTCCTGCGGGAAGGTCAGCTGGTCGTTCATCCAGGTCAGGGTGGCGGGCATCTCCCGTACCCAGGTGGGGAAGTTGTGGCTGCCGTTGTCCGGGAGGATCGAGGCCACCCGCATGGGCGCCTTGACGGCCTTGATGAAGGCCTGGGTCTGCGTGTAGCCCTTCTCACCGTGCTTGCTGGTGGCGACCAGGACCGAGACCTGGGGCGCCGGCAGGTGCTTCAGCCGCCACATCAGGTCGTGGCCGTTGACCCGGGCCTGACGGCCCAGACCGCTGCCGAAGAGGTTGCCGGTGGTGGGGTCGTCCTTGACCCGGTAGTCGGGCGACAGGGCCGCGGCCGTGGTGTAGACGTGCGGATCGCGCATCGCGAGCTGGAGGGCGCAGCTGGCACCCGAGGAGTAGCCCATGACGCCCCAGGCGCTGGCGTAGTGACCGGCCCGGTAGACGGACTTGATGGCCTCGGGGAGGTCCTTCGCCAGGAACGTCTCGGTCTGCGGTCCGCCGGGGACGTTCACGCACTCGGTGTCGCGGGGCGGGGCGATGGTGGGCCGGATCATCACCACGATCGTCGGCTGCATCTGGCCCTTGCTCTGCAGGTCCGCGGCGGTCTGCGGGACCCGCAGGTGCTGCGCGAGGTTGAAGATGGAACCCGGGTAGCCGCTGAGCGCGACGATCACCGGGAAGCGCTGGCGGTGGTACGCCTTCTGGAAGTACTGCGGCGGCAGATAGACGAAGGCCGGGTCGACCACACCGGTGCGCTTGCCGATGATCTTGACCGACTCCACCCGCCCGACGGACGCGGCCGGGCCGTTGGGCAGTCCGCTGACCCGGCTGAGCTGGTCGTTCCCGGCGGGCTGCACGAGCGAGCCGTGGACACTGCTTATGCCGTTCACCGCCCCGTCACCGTTCTGGTCGGCCGCCTGCGTCACACCGACGGGAGCGGTGTCGACGTGGCCGAACAGCTCGCCCCAGGAGCCGAAGAACTGGTACGACGAGTTCACCGCGCAGGCGAACGCCGCGACGATGGTCACCTGCGTCACCCCGATGGCGCCCAGCCGGCCCAGCACATGCCACAGTCCCGGCTTCGCGAACCGTGGCCACAGCCAGACCAGCAGCGCCACACAGAGGGCGGCCAGCGCCACCATCGCGTATACGGTCGTTTGACTGGTCAAACCCATGTCACTCAGTCCCTGACTTCCTGCCCGTGCACAGTTCCTACGCACAGAAGGAGGGCAGAAGAGCCTTCCGCGTTCCGTAACGAGAGTTTTAGGCGTAAGACATGGCCTGTTCCGCTATGTCATACAGGGAATCCCGCCCCCACGAGTGACGAAGGTCATGGGGACCGCACGCACCGCTGCTCAGTGCCACGCCTCCGAGAGGCGTACGAAGGTGTGGCCCGATGCCAGCAGGCGGGGGACGGCGGATGCGATGCCGCGGGCCGTGCCGCCCTCAGGGTGGTTCATGTGGCAGATGACGACGGAGCCGGCCGGGGCCGAGCCGACGGTCGTGCTGACCTGTTCGGGGCTGAAGGTGGCGCCCGCGTCGCCGTTGACGGAGAAGCCGGCGAACCGTTCGCCGAGCGCGGTGACGATGCCGGCCGCCACGTCGTCGCAGTACGCGGTGCCGGAGCGGAAGAAACGCGGTGGGCTGCCCAGCAGCCGGGTCAGCTCCGCCCGGTTTCCGGCGACCTCGTCGTAGACCTCGGCGGCGCTGCGGGTGCCGGGGATGCCGTAGGCGGAGCGGCCGGTCACGGAGAGGGGGAGGTGACGGGTGCCGTGGTTGGCGATCTCGAAGAGCGGCTCGGCGGCGAGGCGGCGGAAGACGGCCGGGTTGGCGTCGATCCAGCGGGAGTTGAGGAACAGCGTCGCCGGTATCTCGCGCCTGCGCAGAAAGTCGATCAGGGCACGGTCGTAGCCGCTGCCGCCCCGGCCTCCGCAGGCGTCGAAGGTCAGCGCGATGGCCTTCTGGCCGACGGGGAGCCGATGCAGTACGCCCGGTGCGTCGAAGCCCCACGTGCGGGGCACGGCGTGACCGTAACGCGCGACGATCTCGGCCCGGGTGACGGCGGGAAGGCGAGCCGGCCTGACCGTCACGGTGGGCGAGGGGGCGGCGGAGGAGTCCGCCGTGGGGGGAGCGGGAGTGGGGGAGAGAGAGGAGGCGGAGGGGGTCGTCGCCGCTGCCGGTCCGGTGGGCTTCCCCGGCGCCCCGCAGGCGGTCAACGCTCCCCCCGCCAAGGCCGCCAGCACCAGCCGCCGAGTCGTACTCATCCACTCCCCCACCTGCCGAAACGTCCGTCGGCCATGCTAAGCAGCGCGCTCCCCGCCCCCGACCGCACACCGGACAAGCCTTCCCCAACAATCCTTTGTTGATCATTTGCCGCACCCGACCGAACCATCCCGGCCGAGCAGCTCCCGGCGCGACACCGGGCGGGCTGGAACCTCCATGGCGGTGCACCTCTCAGCTGAGCAAGCCGAACACAAACGAACAGCACGGCTGGGGCGGGAGGTCAACAGTTCCGCACGGGAAAAGCGCCAATACGGCATACCCGCCCACCCATTCCTTCATGAACAAACAAAGTCGATCGCACGCTTCTTGACGTCCCGGTGGACAGGCGGCTCTCATGGCCCACTGAACGCCGACGGCATGACGTCGGGACCTCGAAGGAGAGGCGGAACCATGCCCGATCGAGCCCCCCAAGACTGACCCCCGCGCGAGCGGTGGCGGACGGCCTGCGCCGCGTTCCTCGCCCTGCTCGCGGGCCTCGCGCCACTGCTGCTGCCCGCCACGCCCGCCAATGCCGCCACCGTCTCCTTCACCCTGGGCGCGACCAGGACCGACCAGAACGGCAACACCCTCCAGCTGCACGGGCTGGGCATCGTCAAGGTCGGCGGTACCTGGTACGGCTTCGGCGAGGACAAGACGGGCGAGACCTCGTCGGACACGTCCTTCCAGGACATCCCCTGCTACACGTCCACCGATCTGGCCACCTGGACGTACCAGGGCGTGGCCCTGGCCAAGCAGGCGAGCGGCGACCTGGGCCCGAGCCGGGTCGTGGAGCGGCCGAAGGTCATCTACAACGCGTCGACCAGCACGTACGTGATGTACATGCACATCGACAGCACCAACTACGGCGACGCGCGGGTCGGCGTGGCCACCAGCAGCACCCCCTGCGGGCCCTACAGCTACCGCGGCAGCTTCCGCCCGATGGGCAACCTCAGCCGGGACATGAACCTCTTCCAGGACACCGACGGCACCGCCTATCTGCTGAGCGAGGACCGCAACAACGGCCTGCACATCTACCGGCTCTCCGCCGACTACCTCTCCGTCGACAGCGCGGTGGCCGTGCTGGGCGGCAGCGGCTCGGCCAGCTACGAGGCGCCCGCGATGGTGAAGAGCAACGGCGTCTACTACCTGCTCGCCTCCCATCTGACCGGCTGGAGCGCCAACGACAACGTCTACACCACCGCCACCTCGCTGAGCGGACCATGGGCGCCGATGCGCGACTTCGCGGCGCCCGGCACCCACACCTACAACAGCCAGACGGCCAACATCATCACCGTGCAGGGGAGTTCCGGCACCACCTACCTCTACGCCGGTGACCGGTGGACCACCGGTGATCTCGGCAACTCCCCGCTGATCTGGCTGCCGTTGACCATCCGGGGCACCGTGGTCAACCTCGGCCAGTACCCGAACTGGTCCCTCGACACCGCCGCCGGCACCTGGACGCCCGACTCCGGTGTGCCCACCAACGCGGTGCACACCCTCACCAATGCGGGCAGCTCGATGCTGATGGACGTCTCGGGCGGGTCGACGGCGAACGGTGCCAAGGTCATCCAGTGGCAGTCCAACGGTGGCGACAACCAGAAGTGGACGCTGAACCGGGTGGCGGACAACGTCTACACGCTCAAGAGCGTGAAGAGCGGCCTGTGTCTGGACGTACCGAGCAAGTCCACCGCGGAGAACGTCCAGTTGCAGCAGTGGACCTGTAACGGCGGTGCCAACCAGCAGTTCGCCGCCGATCTGGTCGGCAGCCTCACCGGCACCAAGTTCATGCTGGTCAACGTGGGCAGCGGGCTGAACATCGGGGTTGACTCCTCCTCCACCACCGCGGGCGCCGGCGTCGTCCAGCTGACCGGCACCGGTGCCACCGGTCAGCAGTGGACGCTGTGAGCGGCCGCCGGTACGTCACCTGACGTCGACGAAGTCCCCCGCCGTCTTCGCCGGTCCGGTCGTGGCCGTGCCGGCGAAGACGAAGCGGAAGTAGCCGTCCCTGGTGGCCTTGGTGGTGGTTTTCAGCGAGCCGCCGCTGCCGCTGGTGACGGTCTTGAGGGTGGTGTAGGTGTCGCTGTCCTTCTTGCGGAACTGCAGCAGCACCGGCCGCCCCTGGTAGCCGGTGTACTTCCCGCTCCCCCAGTCGGCGCGGGTCAGCTTGCCGGTGACGGTGATGGTCCGGCCCTTCTTCACCGGCTCGGGCGAGGCGTTGACCGTCAGCGTTGCGTACCGCTTGAACTGCGCCGTGCCGGCGACGTCGGCGTCCGTCCAGTCGTCGGTGGTGTCCTGTGCCTCGGCGAGCACCTTCCAGGTGCCGGCGAGGCCGTTGTGGCGGAAGTCCCGCTTCGCGTCCACCCCGAAGCTCACGGTGCAGTCGGAGGTGGTGGGGTCGGTGGCCGAGACCGTGCAGGTGCCCGGCGGCGGATACAGGGGCAGGTGGCCGTCGGCGTCGTCGGTGTTGGGACCGTGCCACAGGTAGGCCCAGGTCTTCGCGACGCCGTCCGGGTCCGTGGCCCTCCAGGTGATGGTGACGGTCCGCTTGGTGGTCAGGCCGAGCACGATGTCCTTGCCGCCGTTGACGACGACGTCCGAGAAGGTGGTGTCACTGGGGGCGGCCCGGTCCGCCGCGTGGGCGGCTGCGGGAACCACCGACGCGGACAGGGCGGTGGCGAGGGACACGGCGGCGAGGGCCGGGCGGATACGCATGGCTTTCCCCTTCGGGATCGGAGGACTCGCCCGTCTCCCCATGGCGAGACCTGATGATGCGTCACGCGTGTTGGACACTCTCGGGCCCGTGGTGGTTGTCCCGAGGTTGCCGGCAGTTCTTCGAAAGAAAAGGCGGTGTTCGCGTCCGCCGGGCCGGGGTCGGCAGGTCGGACGCGGACACCGCCGCGGACGGGTCGGTCAGAAGGCCGCGAGTCCGTTCGGGGTTCCGTTGCCGGTGGGGGCGTCGTAGCCCGGTACCGCGGTGCAGATGTAGTCGCCCTCGCAGTTGCCGTTCGAGCCGTCGGTGACGTCGTTGAGGCTCGCCGCCGGGGCGGAGTAGAGGCGGGAGGCGTCCGCGTAGGCGCCGGGGTGGCCCGCGAGCGCGATCACGCCGGCCACGTACGGTGCGGAGGCGCTGGTGCCGCCGACGATCGTCCAGCCGCCGCTGCCGCGCGGCACGGAGGTGACGTAGACCGCGAGTCCGGTGTCGGGGTCGGCGACGGCGGAGACGTCCGCGATCGTGCGGCCGGGGCAGTCGGTGTCCTGCTGCCAGGCCGGTTTGTCCACCCAGGCCGAGCAGCCGCTGCCCGACCCGGACCAGGCGGTCTCCTGCCAACCCCGGTCGTTGTCGGCGCGGTTGAGCGAGGTGCCGCCCACCGCGACCACGCCGGAGTACGCCGCCGGGAAGCTCGGGACGGTGTAGCCGGAGTCGCCGGAGGAGGCGACCACCGCCACGCCGGGGTGGCTGTAGTCCTTCGCGAAGGCGGTCGTGCCGTGGTTCTCGGTGCCGCCGTAGCTGTTGGACACCTCGGTGGCGCCCAGGGCGACGGAGGTGTCCACCGCTGCGGCCAGGTCACCGATGGTGGGTTGGTCGGCCTCGACCAGCAGGATGCGGCAGCGGGGGCAGGCGGCGGAGGCCATCTCCAGGTCGAGCGCCGTCTCGGTGGCCCAGCCGCTGACCGCGCCGGACGCCGGCAGGGGCCCGGTGTCACCGCGCTGGTTGACCTTGCGGAAGCAGCCGTTGTCCGTGGTGCACGGGGGCAGTCCGTAGGTCGCGCGGTAGACGGCGAGGTCGGCCTCCGCGGTCGGGTCGTCGTAGGCGTCGACCAGGGCGATGGTCTGGTCCTCGCCGCCGGTCGCGGGCAGCCGGTAGGCGGCGCGCAGGTCGGCCGGGCCGTAGCCGTCGGGGAGCCGGGTGTCCGCGGTGGTCGCGCCGGCGCGGAGCCTGGCGGCCGCGGCCGGTCCGCGTACGCCCAGGCCGCCGTGGACGTCGGTGCGGACCAGGGCGAGGCACCGGGCCTGTCCGGCGGGGGCGGTGGCGCAGGCGTGCTCGACGTTCGGCCGCGCGCTCGCGGTGCCGGCCGCGTGGGCGGTGCCGGCGGCGGGGAGCGCGAGGGCGACGAGCAGGGCGGTCACGGCGGGGCGGGCGGCCCGTATCAGGCGGGTGACGCGTCTGGGGTGGGCTGTCATCCGGGGCTCGTTCTCCTGGTTCTCCCGGTCGGGGGCGGGGGTCGTCATGAGGTGGTGGCCGCGACGGAGTAGGCGTGTGTGATGGTCTCGGTGAGACCGTTGCCGTCGGCGTCGGCGGCGGTGACGCGGAGCGCCGGGCTGCTGCCGCGCGCGGAGGCCGGGTTGGACCAGCGGGCCCGGTAGTGGCCCTTCGACCCGTGCAGGGCGGTCTTCTGCCAGGTCGTGCCGCCGTCGAAGGAGACCTCAACGGTGGCGGAGGTGATCGCCGCCCGCGAACCGGCCCCGCCGAAGGTCACGTGCGAGATGTCCAGGCCCATGCTCTGCGTGGTCCGGTGACTGGTGTTCAGGTCGTCCGCGGCCAGGTCGAAGCGCGCGGTGAGCAGCGGCAGCACCCGGCAGGGCGTGGACGCCGACTGTCCTTCGCAGGTGAACGGGGCCGGCAGCAGGGAGTGGGTGTCGTTCGCCGAGGGCAGCCCGAAGGTCAGCTCGGTGCGGGCGGTGGTGGACTGGCTCAGGGTGCTGTCACCGCTGAAGTCCTGGTCGGCCACCAGGCGGTAGCGGGCGTCGGGCGCGGTCTGACCGTCGACGTAGACCGCCGTGTTGCCGGGCCTGTCGTCCAGCAGGGTGCCGTCCCGGTAGAGCTGGGCGGCGAAGGCGGCCGGCTGCTCGTCGTAGACGCTGGGGCCGCCGTCGTGGTCGGCCTCGCTGTCGGTCGTGGAGAGGTAGGCCAACAGGTTGCCGTCCGCGAGACAGGCCGAGCAGTCCGAGCCGCCGAACGGGCCGCGGGTGTACTGACCCAGTCCCAGGCCGATCGGCCCGCGGGCCCAGTCCTGCGTGTAGGTGCGGCCGGCGGTGAAGGGACGGTCGCCCGAGGTGAAGGCGAGGCTCGTGCCGGGGAAGGACTGCTGGACCCAGACACCGCCGTTGTTGGCGCTCAGGTAGTCGGTCACCCGGGCCGGCATGGTCTGCGGCACCGCCGCCGAGAAGGCGGCCGGGAGCCCGGGGCCGAGTTCACCGCTGGTGATGATGCCGTCCGGGGAGGCCGCGGGGTCGCGGACGTAGCGTTGCCGTACGGCGGCGAGCTGCTTGCCGGTGACCGTGATCCGCTGGTCGGCCGTCACCGCGTCGGAGAGCCGCCCGGCGAGGTCGTAGCGGTAGGGGTCGCCGGTGGCCGGGCCGTGGCCGGACCACTGGGTGAAGTAGGCGACCTTGCCGGTCGTGGCGGCCGGCTGGGGATTGACGTAGACGGGGGTGGTGTCGGTGGTGACCGCCGAGGCGGTGGGAGCCCAGTCGATGGAGCCGTCGGCGACGTCGGTGACGTCGGTACGGCCCCAGGTGGCGGCGGCGTAGTCGGCCGTGGCCGGGCGCGGTGTGGCGGCGGTGACCTGCGCCGTGGCCGTACGGGCGTCCAGGTCCGTGGTGGTCGCGCCGGTCACGTCGAGGTCGGTCAGCGTGACCAGGGACTGCGCGGTGACGTTGCCGGAGGCGTCGAAGTCCACGACCGGCGCGGCCAGGCTGTAGTGACCGGAGGGCACGGCGACCTTCTCGATGCCGTCGTCCACCGGGACGACCACGCTCATCCTGGTGGCGTCGTCGGTGTTGGTCACCAGGACCTGCCCGTTGAACCCGGCGCCGGACCGGTCCTCCGCGGTGATCCGGAGGATGTTCAGCTTGTACTTGGCCGAGGCGCCGCCGCCCGCCGTCGCGTTCTTCGTGCTCGCGCCGGTGCGGCCCACGGAGGTGACTCCCGTGAACAGCGGGGTGCTGCCCGGCCGGTGACCGGCCTTCACGTCGGCGGCGATCCGCTGCTTCAGCAGCCGCGTCAGCTTCCTGCCGGAGGCGGCCGTGGTGTACCCGCGGGCCGAGGTACCACTCGTGGACGTCAGCGTCAGCCCGGTGGGGGTGCTCGGCTTCGCGCCCCGGGCGTAGGACACGGTCACCGGGACGCGGCCGGCCGCCGTCGTCCCCTTGGCCAGCGCGGTCACGTCGAACAGCGAGAGGTCCAACTGCCTGCCGACGTACGGCTGGGCCACGGCGGGGATCACATAGCGGTCCCCGGAACCGTCCTGGAAGGAGAGGAACGAACCGTTGCCGGAGGTGTGCGAGGCCGGGCGCACGGCGAGGACGCTCGGCTGCCCGGACCTCGAGGTGACCGTGACCCGGTCGCCCGTCACCAGCGTGACGGTACGGGTGTCGGAAACCTCCAGGACCGCCTTGCCCGGCGGGGTTTCCTGGGCGGCGAGGGCCGGGGCACCGAGGGTGGCCGCGGCGGTCACCAGGACGCCCAGGGCCAGGGCTCCGGTCGTTGAGAGCCTGCTGGAGGACAGGGTTGATCTGGGGCGGGGCCCCGTCGGTGTGGTCATGGACGCCCAGGCTGGACCAGCCATGTGATCGCGACCGGTTGGGAATATGACCGGACCGCAACAGCCCCGGCTATGTGATCATCGTGTAACAGCGCCGCGATCGGTCGACGGGCGCCGCCGATACTGAGCGCATGCCTCGTGTGCTCCTCGTCGAAGACGATCCCGGCGTCCGCGAAGGGGCCCGGCTGGCCCTGCGCCGCCAGGGGCACGACGTCGCCGCGGCCGCCACCGGGGAGGAGGGGCTGGACCGACTCCGGGCGTTCCGGCCGGACGTCGTGGTGCTCGATCTGATGCTGCCGGGGATGACCGGTCTGGAGGTGTGCCGACGGATCCGCGCCGACAGCCAGGTGCCGATCATCATGGTGACGGCGATGGGCGACGACATGGACATCGTGGTCGGACTCGAAACCGGTGCGGACGACTACGTCGTCAAACCCGTCCAGGCCCGGGTGCTCGAGGCCAGGATCCGCGCCGTACTGCGCCGCCTCGACACGGGACCGGCACCGGACGGTGGTGGCCCGACGATCGAGACGTACGGCGAGCTCCGCATCGACCGGGCCGGGCTCAGCGTCACCTGTGCGGGCGCCGAAGTCCCGCTGGCACCCTCCGAGTTACGGCTGCTGCTGTCCCTGTCCGCCTCCCCCGGCCGCGTGTTCAGTCGCCAGCAACTCCTGGAAGCCGTCTGGGAACACGGCTACCACGGTGACGTCCGGCTGGTGGACGCCTGCGTCAAACGCCTGCGGACCAAGCTGGGCGAACCCCCGCGGCAACCGCGTTACGTCCAGACCGTCCGGGGGTTCGGCTACCGGTTCAACAGTCCCCGGTGACATCTCAGGTGCCGCAGCATACGTCTCTCTGGCGCCGCAGGCCGCGTGGCCTACGGCTCCGTCTCGGACCCGACGGGCGGCATGTCCGCGGGAGCAGCGGCGGCTGCTCCCGGTGAGGCTTCAGGAGGCGATGGTCGTCGCCTGGCCGGTGCCGCTGTTCTGCAGCCACTGCGACCAGGACAGGTTGAAGTCCGCGTAACCGTTGTCGCCGGCCGCCTTGCCGCGGGGAGAGCCGGTGATGGTGATCGGGTCGCCCTGCTTGACGAAGTCGTAGAACCACTTGGCGTCCGACAGCGACAGGTGCACGCAGCCGTGCGAGCCCTCACCGTGGCCCGGATACGGGTCGCCGGTGGAGTAGTGGACGTAGGTGCCGGAGTTGGTGAGGTGAACGTCCCACGGGAGGGTCAGGTCGTAGTAGTTCGGGTCGCCCTTGGTGCAGCTGATGCCGACGCTGCACGAGGTCATGTGGACCTCGGCCTCCTTGTCGATGACCGCCATGGTGCCGTCCCACGAGGGGAACGCCGCGCTGCCCGCATCGATGGGCAGGGTCTTCACGAGCGTGCCGTCGTGCGTGACCCGCATGGTGTGGCCGGTCACCGACACGGTGGCCTCGTTGTCGTCGCCGATGGTGAAGGCGTGGTGGTAACCGTGCGTGCCGTAGCGGCCGTTGCCGTCGGTGACGCCGGTCAGCTCGGCGTCGACGCTGACCGAGGTGCCCGGCTTCCAGTAGGTCTTCGGCCGGAAGTCGACCCGCGTGTCGCTGAACCAGTGCCATGCGCCGATCGTCGGCACCGAGGTCGTGATCTTGAGGGCCTTCTCGATCCCGGCCCGTGCTGAGACGGCGACCGGCTTGCTGAAGACCACGGACACCGGCATCGCCACACCGACGGTGGTGCCGGTGCGCGGGGTGATGGACTCCAGGAGCATCGGCGGCCCGGCCGGCGTGCTCGGCTTGGCGTGGGCACCGGACTTGCCCGTGGCCGCGGCCGCGTTCGCCGAGGCCGCCTTGCCGTTGGACGTGGTCGCCGGGTGGTTTCCGGTACCGCACGCGCTCGTCCCCACGAGCACCACGCCGGTCAGCAGCGCGATCGCGACGGCCGTCCTGCGCCGGCCCGCGGTCACGCGCTTGTTCCCCCACAGCTGTGCATGCCTGCGCAATTCATCGCTCCTTGGATCGTCCCCCATGTCGAACATCTCATCGCACGCGTGCGCCCGATCCATGACCGATTCGTCTTGACCGTGTAACCGTCGTCCCGCTCACCGGGTCAGTGGTGGGGTGAGCGCATCACCCGCTGGATCCGGTCCTCGCGGGCGTGCACCTGCGGCCAGCGGCCGGCTGCCCGTACTGCGGCCACAGTGGCCGCCGTGGCCACCAGGACGACCACGGTGACCAGGACGACCACGGTGAACATCAGCGGTTGGCTCGCTGCGGTTCGGCCGTGGCCAGCGCCCGGAACGCCGCCCACCGCACGCGGGGCCGTGGCAGGCCACGGCGTTCCAGATAGCGTGCGGTGGCCCGATGCGTCCGGCGCAGCACCCGCAGCGCGTCACTGGGGCGCCCGGAACCCATCGGCTCCACCACGGTGCCGGGCACCAGCAGCCAGCCACCGTCGGTGTGCCGCAACTCTCCACGGACGAGGGTGTTCCGCATGGTGTTCAGCCGCTCGTCATGCCGGTGCACCAACAGGGAGGCGGGACCGGCCGTCACGGCGACGTCGGCGGGTACCGTCACCGCGAAACCCGCGTCCGTCGCCACGGGCCGAGTCCGGGCGAGTACGGGTGCTCCCGTCCCGTCGCACGCAGCGAGCACCGCGTCCGGGTAGCGGGCGAGTTGCGCGGCCCCGAGCAGGGGTGACGCGGGGGAACCGGTGACCGGCCCGGTCGCGGGCAAGGAGGCCGACGGAGGACGCACAACGGCCTGCTCCGGGGTGACCGTGATGAGCAGACGCAGGTAGTACCACTCCATCAGCCGTCGGACGCCGGGGGCGAGGTAGGACCGGCTGTGCGGCTGCCGCTCGAAGAGCATCCGCCAGTAGTCCTCGGCGCCTTCCGGCCCCGTCATGATCTCGTCCGGGCAGACGGCCCGGCCGCGGACGAGGATCTGCGGTGCGTGGTCGAGGCCGCTGCCGGTGGGGTCGGACCAGAGCAGGGCCACCCGCCCGTCCCGGCGTATGTTCAGCGCCTTCTGCGCGAAGGCCAGGGACGTGGTCAGCAGCAGCGTGCCGTCGGGCCGACGTCTGACCGCGGCGGGCCAGGCCACCGGTGCGCCGTCCCGGCCGAGCGTGACGAACTCGCAGGTCCGGTAGGCGTCCAGGACGTCGAGGGGGACGGAGTCGAGGACGGTCACCGGCCCGCCTCCTCGGGCAGCGCGCCGCGCAGGGCACGGCAGGACGCGACGTACTGCCGTCGGCCGACGGTCTTCCACAGCAGACGGCCGAGGAAGGGGGCCTTGCCGAGGAAGTAGGCGCGCTCCTCGGGCGTCGCGTCCTCGAGGATCGCGCCGACGGCCGTCATCACCTTGTTCCTGGGCAGCTCCTCCAGCCCCCGTCGGCCCAGCACGTCCCACTCGGCGACGGTCAGGTGGGTGGCGACCAGCGGCAGCACCAACCGCTCCTCGTCGTCGAGGTGTTCGAGCAGCGCGGTGCGATGCTCGGTCAGGGCCAGGGCCAGTTCCTCCCGGGCCATGGGGTCGGCATCCCGCAGCCACACGGGCAGCCACTCGGCCACGATCGTGAGGCTCCGGTCGATGCGCTGGTGCTGTTGCTCCATCCGGTCGACCAAGTCACCGTCCGCGCCCCGGGCGTGCAGCAGTGGCCACACCAACTCGTCCTCCAGGGAGTGGTGATGGTGCAGCCCCATGACGTAGTCGTCCAGGTGGGTCGCGATCCGTGCCGCGCGGGTGGTGTCGCCGTCCGGCACCGCCCGTACCAGTCGGGGCGCGAGCGCCGACTCTCGCCGGAAGACGCGGTGGACGACCACCATCTCGTGGGTGTAGGGCCGTTGGCCGGAAGGGGAGGGAAATGCCGTACTGCGGGACACGCCTGCTTGCTCCAACATCGAGGGCCGTCAGATCCCGCCCACGGTCGCCCGACCGTCTTGGCATCTGCTTGGCATCTGCTTGCCACCACCCTTGGGAAGACCCTTGGGACACCGCTGACCAGCGCGTTTAGCGTCTGTTGAACGGCCTGTCCGCGCCGCTCGGGTAGATTCGCGCAGCGTGCTGCGTATTCGAGTCCTCGGCCCCCTGGGCGCCGAGCTCCGGGGGACGTCCGTCGCCCTGGGAGCTCCCCGGCAGCGGGCCGTTCTCGCGCTGCTGGTCGCGGCCCGCCAGGAGGTGGTGCCCGTCGACCGCATGGTCGACGAGCTGTGGCGCGGGGCGCCCCCGGCCAAGGCCACCGTCTCCCTGCACGCCTATGTGTCGAACCTGCGCCGCCTGCTGGAACCGGAGCGACGCCCGCGCACCCGCCCGGCCGTCCTGGTCACCTCCCCACCGGGTTACGCGCTGCGGCTGCCCGCCGAGGCGGTGGACGCCTGGCGGTTCGAGGCCCTCGTCTCCCGGGCCTGGAGCGCCCCGCCCGCCCGGGCGCGGGAGTTGCTGGCCGAGGCGCTGGGGTGGTGGCGGGGTCCGGCGTTCCTGGGGCACCGGGACGAGCCGTGGGCCGTGTCCGAGGTGGCACGGCTGACCGAACTGCACGCTCAAGCTCGCGAGTTGGCCGTGGCGGCCGACCTGCGCACCGGACACGCGTCCGAAGCGGTGCTGGCGGCCGAAGTCCTGGTGCGGGACAGCCCGTTGCGGGAGGAGGGCTGGCGGCTGCTCGCCCTCGCCCACTGGGCCTGCGGCCGCCAGGGCGACGCCCTGTCCTGTCTGCGCCGCGCCGCCGCCGTGCTGCGCGAGGAGCTCGGCTGCGACCCCGGACCGGCCCTGGCCGAGCTGGAACACGCCGTCCTCGCCCGGCGGTTGGACGTACTGCGCGCTGCCGTACCGATGGATGCGCCGGGGACGGCCGCCGGTGTTCCCGACGAGGAGGACGGCCTCTTCGTCGGCCGGGAGGCCGAACTGAGCGCCGTGGACGCGGCCGCGCGGGCGGCCCGGCGCGCGGGCGGTGTGGTCCTGGTGACCGGCGAGGCCGGAGCGGGGAAGTCGGCACTGCTCGAACGGCTCGCCGAGCGGCTTGAGTCCACGGGGTGGACGGTGGTCATCGGGCGCTGCCCCGAGTACGAGGGGGCGCCGCCCGCATGGGCCTGGGTGGAGGCGCTCGGCGCCCTCGCCGAGCACGTGCCGCCGACGCACCCCGAGGAACTGGTCGCCCTGCTGCGCGAGCCGGAGGCCATGGCCGCCACGACGCGAGACGAGGCCGCCGCGGGACGCTTCCGTACCCACCGTGCCTTCGCCGCCTGGCTGCGGGCCGCGGCGGCCGGACAGCCGCTCGCCGTCCTCCTGGAGGACCTGCACCGCGGCGACGGCGAGACCCTGGCCCTCCTGGAGGCCGCCGCGCAGATCACCGGTGTCCCCCTCCTCATCGTGGCCGGCTACCGCCCGGCCGAGGTGGGCGAAGACCTGGTCAAGACCCTCGGCCGGCTCGCCCTCCGGGCCCCGCGCCGCATCGCGCTCGGCGGACTTCCGCCCCGGGACGTCGCGACGGTGGTCACCGCCGTCTGCGGCGAACCCGTCGACGAGGACACGGTGACGGCGCTCGCCGAACGCACCGGCGGCAACCCGTTCTACGTCCTCGAAAGCGCCCGTCTGCTGGTCAGCGAGGGCGCCCTGGTGGCCGTGTCCGAAGTGCCGCAGGGCGTACGGGACGTACTGCGCCGACGCCTGGCCCTGCTGCCCGCCCAGGCCCGGTCGGCCGTGCAACTGGCGGCCGTGGCGGGCCTGGAGGCCGAGGTCGCCCTGCTCGTCGACGCGGCGGAGACCGACGAGGACACGGTGCTGGAAGGACTCGACGCCGCGCTGGCCGCGGACCTGCTGAGCGAACCCGGGCTCGGGCGGGTGCGCTTCGTGCACGCGCTGGTCCGCGACACCGTGTACACCGACCTGTCCGGGCTGGGGCGGGCCCGGCTGCACGACCGCATCGCGCAAGGGCTGCGGCGCCACCGCCCGCACGATCTCGCGGCCCTCGCCTTCCATTTCGCCCGCTCGGGCAGGACGGCGAACGCGCCCCTGGCCGTCGACTACGCGCTGCGGGCGGCCGAGCTGGCCGAGCGGCGGTACGCCCACGACGTCGCCGTGGGTCTGATCGAACAGGCTCTCCACGCGCACCGGGCGGCCGTCGCCGACCCCGGTGCCGCGCCGGACGAGACAGTCGCGCTGTTCGTACGGCTGCTGGGCGCGCAGCTGCGGGCCGGGGCGACGGGCGCCGCGCGGGACACCCGGCAGCGGGCGGTCGACCTCGCGGTGCGGGCCGGCCGGGACGACCTGCTCGCCACGGTCTACGGCGCCTGGACCGAGCCCTCGCCTTGGCGCACCCGGCTGGAGGGCTTCTTCGACCGGACCGCCCTGGCCCGCCTGGAACGGCTCGCCGGCGACCGCGCGCTCGACCGTGCGACACGCGCCCGGGTCCTCCAGGTCCTCGTCGACGCCGTGGCCGCCGAGGAGGTGCCGCGGGCCGTGGAGGCGGCGCACACGCAACTGGCGCTGGCCCGGGCGGAGGGCGAACCGCGCCTGCTGGCCTCGGCGTTGATGACCTCGGCCAAGTTGCTGCCGCACGAGGTGCAGGGTGCCGTCCGTATGCCGCTCGTCGCGGAACTGCGGCAGCTGGCCGAGACGCACGACCTGCCGGCCTACCGCTGGGTGTGCGAGCACCTCTACGGCATGACCGCCGCGACCCGCAACGACCCCGCCGGGCTGCGCCGGCACAACGCCGAAGGGCTGGAACTCGCCCTGCGCTACCGCATGGTGTGGGCTCAGGGCATCGCCGCCGCGACCTCGGCGATGCTGGCCGCGGTCACCGGCCGCTTCGACGAGGCCGAGGCCCGCTACGCCGAGGCCGACGGTCTGTTGCGGCGCGTCGGGGCCCACCACGCCACCGGCCCCCGCACCCTGGGCCTGATCACCATCCGTCTCGCGCAGGGGCGGGCGGACGACATCGAACCGGTCGTCCGCGATCTGCACGCGGAGATCGGCACCCCCGTCGCCGTCGCCCACGCCCTGGTCCTGGCCCGACTGGGACGGCTCGAGGAGGCGGCGGCGGTGTCCTTGCTGCCGCGCCCGGTCACGGACCACCTCTACGGGATAGAGCTGGACTACCGCTGCGAAGTGGCGGTCCTGCTCGGCGACACGGAGACGGCGGCCATGCTGATCGAACAAGTCCTCCCGATCCGCGACCAGTTCGCCGGGACGGCCGGCGCCGCCTACGCGACCCGCCCCCTGGCCCACGCGCTGGCCGATCTGTACCGGCTCGTCGGGGAGGACCGGGCGGCGGCCGACCACTACGCGCTGGCCGAACGCGTCGCGCTCGCCTGGGACGCGCCGCACCGCGTCACCGAGGCCCGCCGGGCGGCCGTACAACTGGAGGCGGAACGGAAGCGCCGCCGAACCCTGGGTGTCTGATGTCCGTCCCGCCCGGGCGGCGTAGGCGCGTCACGACCGCCGTGCGTCGGAGACGAGCGGCAGGCGCAGGGTGAAGACCGTTTCCGTGTCCGGGGTGCTGGTCACCGAGACCGTGCCACCGTGCGCCTCGGTGAGCTGGCGGACAATGGCGAGGCCCAGGCCGCTGCCGCCCGTCTGGCGGCTGCGGGACTTGTCGGCGCGCCAGAAGCGGTCGAAGACGTGGGGCAGGTCGTCGGCGGCGATCCCGGTGCCGGTGTCGGCGACCTCGATCAGGATCTCGTCGCCCGCCCGGCGGCAGCGCAGGGTGACACTGCCGCCGGGAGGAGTGTGCCGGATGGCGTTGGACAGCAGGTTGCCGACGGCCTGACGCAGGCGTACGGGATCGGCGGACAGGGCCGGGGTGTCCTCGACGCGGGTGGTGAGCGTGACGCCGACGGTCTCGGCCCGGCCGCGGTGGGCCCCGGCGACGTGGTCGAGGAGGTCCCGCAGCCGCAGGGGCTCGGGGTGCAGCCGGAAGCGGCCCGCGTCGGCCTGGGCCAGATGCTGGAGGTCGTCGACGATGTGCTGGAGCAGCAGGGCCTCCTCCAGCAGGGAGGCGACGAACGCGTCGTCGGAGACGGCCAGTCCGTCCTGGGCCGCCTCCAGCCAGCTGCGGATCGTGCTGAGCGGGGTGCGCAGTTCATGGGCGACATCGCTGACCATGGCCTTGCGCTGGACCTCCACCCGCTCGCGGCGCTCCGCCAGGTCGTTGAAGGCGGCTGCCAGCCGGCCGATCTCGTCGTGGGTGGTCACCGGTACCCGCAGATGCTGCTGGGCCGGGTGGCGGGCGGCGTCGGTGAGCGCGCGCAGGGGCCGTACCAGGCGGGTGCCGACGGTGACGGTGACGGCCACGGTGAGGACGAGGACGAGCGCGGCGACACCGGCGACCCGGGCCGTGTTGGCCGAGGAGAGGTCGAAGCCGGGTGCGGCCGTCGATCCGGCGGGGGTGGCGACGAACAGCAGCGCGGCCGGAGCGACGTACGGGGCGAGCTGCTCGCGGCGGGCGGTGTCGATGCACGGCTGGACGGCCGCGCCGCCGGCGTTTCCGAGGGGACTGAAGCTGAGATCGACCTCCACGGGCCCCAGGTTCTGGCGTCTCAGGCAGCCGGTGACCAGGGCGTTGAGCTGGTCGAGCGCCCGTTTCTCGGTGAGAGTGGGATCGTCCAGCCGGTACAGCTGGCACACCTCGCCGACCTTTCGCTGGGTCCCGTTGTCGCCGCCGAGGACGAGGGCGGGCCTCCCGCTCGGCTCCTCGGTGACTCCGGCGGGGGAACCGACGCCGCGCAGACAGGACTGCAACTTCCCCACCCGGCTGAGCAGTTCGGCACGCTCGGTTTTCGGCAGCCGGTACGGGCCGACCGCCCGTGGGTCGATGCCGTCCGCCTTGACTCCGGGCAGCAGCGCGGGGTCGGCCCGCAGGGGGTCGATCAGCGCCGAGGCCTTGGTGGGGAGGGTGGTCATGGTGCCGGACGCGGCGATGGGCAGACGGTCCTGGGTGGTCAGGGTGATACGGCGGCCGGTCCGTTCGGTCAGCCGTTTCAGGACGGGCGTGACCGCAGACCAGCCGGTGTGGCCTGCGGCGTAGCCGATGAGCGTGTCGTAGATCTGGGCGTCGTCGGCGAGGACCTGTCCCTGCTCCTGCTGGATGGCGCTGGTGGTGGTGCGCGCGGCGAGCCAGGCGGTGGCCGCGACCGAGCACACGGCGATGGTGATCGACGCGGCCAGCAACCGGACCAGCAGACTGCGCCGCAACGGCACTCTGCCCCCGGCCCTGCTCCGCTCAGCGTCCACGGCTGCCGTCGCTGAGGCGGTAGCCGACTCCGAACACCGTCTGCAGATAGACCGGCCGGCGGGGTACGGCCTCGATCTTCTTGCGGAGGTTCAACACGTGGACGTCGATGGTGCGTTCGGTGATGTAACGGTCGTCCCCGCGCGTGCCGGCCAGGAGCTGGCGCCGGGTGAAGACGCGCTCCGGTTCGGCGGCCATCGTCGCGAGGACGTCGAACTCACCCGGGGTGCAGGCCACTTGGCGGCCCTCGATCTCGACGGTACGGCGGACGGGGTCCACCGCGAGGGCGCCGACCCGCAGCACCGGGTCGTTCGGGGCGGCGGCCGTCCGGGTGCGCCGGAGCAACGTGCGGACACGGGCCATGAGTTCACGGGGGCTGTAGGGCTTGGTCAGGTAGTCGTCGGCGCCGAGGTCCAGGCCGAGCAGCAGGTCCTCCTCGGTGCTGCGGGCGGTCAGCATCAGCACCGGCAGATCGCTCTCGCGCCGGAGGATCCGGCACACGTCCAGACCGTCGACGACCGGCATCATCACGTCGAGGACCAGCAGGTCGGGCCGTTGCCGGCGGACTTCGTCGAGCGCCGTGCGCCCGTCGTGGACGAGCAGCGCGGTGTGCCCCTCCCGCTCAAGGTAGCGGCGGATCACCTCGGCCTGTTTGATGTCGTCCTCGGCCACCAGGACACGGGCGTTCATGACGGTCAGGGTAGGCAGGACGGGATCAGGTCAGACGGCTTTCTGACGGCGTCCTGACAGGATCGTCATAACTTCGGGCCATGGTCTGCGCCATGTTGAAACCCTCCACTCGAGCCGCGGTGTTCACCTCCGTCGGCGCGGCCGGCCTGCTCCTCCTCACCGCGTGCGGGGGCGCCGGCGGGAACGACGACGCGGACAAGGGCGGCAAGGACGAGGTCGCCTCGCTGAACACCCCTGCGGCGAAAGGCGGTTCGGCCAGTGCGAGCGCCGATCCCGACGCGGGCCGGCCGCAGATCCGGCTGGACAGCACCCAGGACGACGTCAACCGCATGTGGGACGGCTGGACCGCCTGCCTGAAGGAGCACGGCGTCGACAAGACGTACAAGAGGCACCCGGACGCCCCCGGCGTGAAGGCCTGCGACGGGAAGCTGCCACTCGATCCGCCGGAGCTGGACCCGGCCAAGAACCCGGACTTCGACGACGACACACGGGCCATGGTGAAGTGCATGAACGAGCACCACATCAAGAGCGTGGTCACGGACCGGGGCTGGGGCCTGGTCGACGGGGCGAGCCTGAACGCCCCCAACTACGACCAGATCATGGTCGCTTGTCAGGTGAAGGCGTTCGGTGACCACAACTGACGACACGGAGGCCGCAGTTCCGTCGAGCAGACGGCGCGTACCACCGGGCAGACGGCGGGTGGTCATCGGAGCGGTGGCCGTGGCGGTCGTCGTGGCGAGCGCGCTGACCGTGACCGCGTGGCGGCAGAACGGCGGCGGGAAGCCGGACTCCGGCGGCGGCGCCGTACACACCGCGACCGCCGTGGTGACCAGGAGCGACCTCTCCAACGCCCAGACGCTGGACGGAAATCTCGGCTACGGCCGGGCCACCACGGTGAAGGGCGGCAGGAGCGGCCTGCTCACCTGGCTGCCCGCGACGGGGGCCACGGTGCGCCGGGGCCGGCCGCTGTACCGCGTGGACAACGTGCCGGTACCGCTCTTCTACGGCGGCACACCGCTGTACCGGACCCTGGAGGCCAGGGGCACCACCGGGCCGGACGTGAGGACGGTGGCCGACAACCTCAGGGCACTCGGTTACGACATCGGCGTACAGCCCGCGGTGGGCACCTGGGTCACCCCGCGGCACGTCACGCCGACGGCCCCCGTGAGCCCGTCGAGCGCACCGTCCAGCGCCTCCCCCTCCGCCCCTGCGGCGCCCTCCACCACCCCCGTCCAGGTCAAACGGGGCGACGGTGTCCTGACCGCCGGCCTCATCGCCGCGATCAAACGGTGGCAGACCGCGGCCGGCATGCCGGCCACCGGTGTGCTGGGCGTCGGTGACGTCCTGGTGCTGTCCGGCGCCGTACGGGTCGAGGGCGTACAGGCGCAGCTCGCCGACCCGGCCGACGGGACCCTGATGACGGTCACCTCCACCGCCAAGTCGGTGACCGTCCAGGTGGACCCGGGCGAGGCGGGCTCGATGAAGCGGGGCGACACGGTGACGGTGAGCCTGCCCGACGGCTCCACCGCCCCGGGCACCATCGCCTCCATCGGCGCCACCGTCCGCACGACCGACGCCTCAAGCGGCGACGACTCCTCCGGGCAGCCCCGGCTGACCGTCGGCATCGACCTGCGCGACACCGCGGCGGTGCGCGGGCTGAACTCCGCCCCGGTCCAGGTGAAGTTCACCTCGGAGACCCGCAAGGGCGTGCTCACCGTGCCCATCGGGTCCCTGACGGCGCTGCGCGAGGGCGGCTACGCGGTCCAGTTGCCCGGCGGCCGGCTGGTGGCGGTGAAGACCGGCATGTTCTCCAAGGGCGTGGTGGAGATCAGCGGTGACGGCATCAACGCCGGGACCAAGGTGGTGACGACGTCATGAGCGCGCCACCGGTGCTGGCGGTGCAGGGCGCGAGCATGGTGTACCCGGGCGGGGTCACGGCGCTGCACGACGTCTGGCTGGCCGTCGAACAGGGCGAACTGCTCGGCATCGTGGGCCCGTCCGGGTCCGGCAAGTCGACGCTGCTGAACATCATGGGCACGCTAGACCGGCCGACCAGCGGCACCGTGGAGATCGACGGCCAGGACGTGGCACGGCTCTCCGACCGCAGCCTGTCGGCGTTGCGGGGCCGCCGACTCGGGTTCGTCTTCCAGCAGTTCCACCTCACCGACGGGCTGACCGCCGCCGAGAACGTCGCCACCGGCCTGTTGTACGCCGGGGTGCCGCGCCGCAAGCGCCGGCCGCTGGCCCTGGAGGCACTGGACCGGGTGGGGCTGGCCCGCCGGGCCCGTCATCTGCCGCAGCAGCTCTCCGGCGGTGAGCGGCAGCGGGTGGCCATCGCCCGCGCCCTCGTCAACCGGCCCGTCCTGGTGCTCGCGGACGAGCCCACTGGCGCTCTGGACACCGCGAACGGTGTGGCCGTACTGGATCTGCTGACCACGCTGAACCGCGAGGGGACCACCATCGCGGTCATCACCCACGATCGGGACATCGCGGCCCAGTTGCCGCGCCGGGTGGAGATCCGCGACGGCCGCCTGCGCTCCGACACCCGCGTCGACGCCGACGCCCGCATGGAAAGCTGGTCATGACCATCACATCGACGCGGCGGCACGCCACCGGCGGGGTCGGCGACAGCAGGCCGGTGCGGCTGGCGCCGCTGGACATCCTGGGCCTGGGGCTGCTGGGCATCCGTACCCGCAAGATACGCGCGGCCCTGTCCGCGCTCGGCATCTCGATCGGCATCGCCACCCTGATCGTCGTCACCGGGATCCCGGCGTCCAGTCAGAAAGCGCTGATGAAGGAACTCTCCGCGCTGGGCACCAACATGCTCAAGGCCGTACCCGCCAACCAGGACCCGCCGGTGCTGCTGCCTCCCGAGTCGGTGGACATGGTGCGCCGGATCGGGCCGGTCACGGCGGCCAGCGCGGTCGCCAACACCCATACGGAGGTCTTCCGCAACGACCGCCTGGGCGCCGACGACTACACCGGCCTGACCGTCCTGGCCTCCAGACTCGACCTGCTGCGGACGATCAACGCGCGGGTGGCCTCGGGCCGCTTCCTCACTCCGGCCACGGAGAGGTTCCCCACGGCCGTCCTCGGCTCGGTGGCCGCCTCCCGTCTCGGCATCCCGAGGATCACCACCGGGCGGCCCGCCCCGCAGATCTACGTCGCCGGCCACTGGTTCACGGTCATCGGGACCCTCGCCACGACCCCCCTCTCCCCGGACATCGACCGCTCGGTCCTGGTCGGCTGGGACGCTGCGCGCACCCTGCTGAAGTTCGACGGCCACCCGACCGTGCTCTATCTCAAGGCCAGGGAGTCCCAGATCGAGGCCGTACGTGACGTACTGCCCGCCACCATCAATCCCCCACTGCCCGGCGTGGTCCAGGTCAGCCGCCCGTCCGACGCGCTGGCCGCCAAACGGGCCACCGCGTCCACGTTCTCCGCGCTCTTCCTCGGACTCGCCGGGGTCGCGCTCCTCGTCGGCGGCATCGGAGTCGCCAACACCATGGTCATCTCGGTCCTCGAACGCCGCCGCGAGATCGGCCTGCGCCGGGCCCTGGGCGCCAACCGGGGCCAGATACGCGCCCAGTTCCTCACCGAGTCGGTCGTCCTGTCAGCCCTCGGCGGCCTGGCCGGCACGGCCCTGGGCACCCTGGCCACGGTCGCCTACGCCACCCACCAGCACTGGCCCCCGGTCATCCCCCTCACCTCGGTGACGGCCGGCCTCACCGGCGCGATCCTGATCGGCATGCTGGCCGGCGTCTACCCGTCCCTGCGAGCGGCCCGGTTGACACCGACGGAGGCACTGGCGACGGCCTAGTGGCACGTGCCGAGTACGATGCCGACGTATGCGCTGAACAGTTACATTGAATCCCGGAACATTGTTCAGCAGTACCGAATCGGAGATCTCCATGGTCCAATCTGTGCATCGAGCGGTGCAGATCTTGCGGGAACTCGCCTCCGGCGGGCCCCGGCTGGGTGTGACGGAACTCGCCGAGCGGCTGGGCGTCGCCAAGCCCACGGTGCACGCGCTGCTGCGCACGCTGGAGATCGAGGGGCTGGTCTCGCAGGACCGGGACAGCTCGAAGTACCAGCTGGGGCCGGACCTGGTGCAGCTGGGCAACGCCTATCTGGACACCCAGGAACTGCGCACCCGGTCACTCACCTGGGCGGACACCCTGGCCAATCGGACGAAGGAAGCCGTGTGGGTGGGAGTTCTCACGGGCGACCACGTGCTGATCGTCCACCACGCCTTCCGCCCCGAGGGGGCCGTGCAGATTCTCGAGGTGGGCGCGAGCATCCCGTGGAACACCTGCGCCCTGGGCAAGGCCATCGTGGCGTCGCTGCCGGCGGATGAGCGCGACCGCCTGCTCGCCGGGGAGCTGGCGGTGCTCACCGGCACCAGCATGACCGACCGGGAGGAGCTGGACCGGCATCTGCAGGACGTCTTCAAGGCGGGATACGCCGTCGAGGACCAGGAGTCCGCCATCGGGGACGCGGGGATCGCCTCGCCGGTCCACGACCGCTCCGGCCAGGTGGTGGGCGCCATCGGCATCATCGGCCCGGTCGAGCGCATGCTGGCCGAACCGGTGCGCCAGGAACTCGCCGTCGCCGTCCGCGAGACCGCCCGCAACCTCTCCCGGGACCTGGGTGCCCCACGCCGGGGCGCCATCACCACGGGATCCTGAGCGTACCGAGGCGCGACAGAGCGGTCCGTCGCCGCTGTTCCACCCCCTTGACAGCCGCGAAACCCGGGCTTAGCTTCCGGAACAACGTTCATCAATGATGAAAAACCCGGATTGTGGGACCGCATCACGATGTGCGGGGCGGATGCCGACATGCTGACGTTGTGGGACGCGCCCGATCGAATGGAGACGCCATGGATGCCGACCTCGCCCTCGCGTGGGTGCGGGCCATCGCCGTTGCCGTCGGCCGGCACAGGGACTACCTCACCCAGCTCGACTCGGCGATCGGCGACGCGGATCACGGGGCCAACCTGGACCGTGGGTTCACCGCGGCCGTCACGGCCGTGTCCGACCTCGACGCGGACACCGTCGGAGCCGTGTTCCTCAAGACCGGCACCGTCCTCATCTCCACCATCGGGGGCGCCTCGGGACCGCTGTACGGCAGCGCGTTCCGCGCGCTGGGCAAGGCGCTGGAGATTCCTTCCGCCGACCCCGCGGCCTTTGCCGCGGCTCTCGCCGCCGGGCTGGAGAGCGTCCAGAAGCTGGGCACGGCGGTCCCCGGGGACAAGACCATGATCGACGCGTACGCGCCCGCCGTCGCCGCGTTCGAGGAACAGGCGCGCCGGGAGGCCGGCTTCGCCGCGGCCGCGGCAGCCGCCGCCGACGCCGCGGAAGAAGGCATGCGCGCCACGACACCCCTGCAGGCGCGCAAGGGCCGCGCCTCCTACCTCGGCGCACGCAGTGTCGGCCACCAGGACCCGGGGGCCACCTCGACCGCCCTGATCTTCCGCGCCCTCGCCGACACGACGGCCCGTCTCTGACGCCCGGGGGCGCGGGTCAGGGCAGCGAGGGCACGCAGGACCGCTGGACGAGTTCCCAGACCTCTTGCGGTGTCTGGCAGGTGAGGGCGGCGGCGGCAACGGAGGAACAGGCGTCGTACCTGAGGCGGCGGATACGGGCGCGGACCTCGTCCAGCGCGGCGGGAGCCACGGAGAGGATGTCGCAGCCGACACCGATCAGCAGAGGCATGACGAGGGGGTGGGCGGCGGCGTCGCCGCAGACGGAGACCTGGCGGTGGTGGCGGTGCGCGGCCGTGACGACCCGGGCGATGGCGTTCAGTACGGCGGGGTGTGCGGCCATGGCCGGGGTGGCGGCGGGGTCGCGGCGGTCCATGCCCAGGATCTGACTGGTGAGGTCGTTGCTCCCGATGGAGATGAAGGCCGCTTCGCGGGCCAGCTCATCGGCGGCGGCGACCGCTTCGGCAAGTTCGACCATGATGCCCAGCGGGGGCGCGCTGACCCCGAGTTCGTCGGCCGCGGTCCGCAGGAGGTCGCGGCAGGCGCGCAGTTCGTCGATGCTCGCGACCATGGGGATCATGATGCGCAGGTCGGTGTCGGCTCCGGCCCCGAGCAGACTGCGGAACTGGTCGGTGAAGGCGTCGGGTTCGGCCAGCATCAGGGGCAGGCCGCGGCCGAGCCGCTCGCCCGCGCGGCCCGGGGCGAGGAACGGCGGCAGTTTGTCGTCGGCGAAGTCGAGGGTGCGGACGGTGACGGTCCGTCCGTGGAGGGCGCGCAGGAGGGGGACGAGGGCGGCCGCGTGCTGGTCGCGGGTGGGCCAGGCGGCTTGGTGGAGGAACGGCAGCTCGGTGCGCAGCAGGCCGACGCCGTCGGCGCCGGCGGTCAGGGCCGCGCGGGCCTCGGGCGGCGTGGCCACATTGGCCCGCAGCACGACGGTGTGCTCGTCGACTGTCCGGCTGGGCAGGTGGCGCTCTCGCGCGAGCGCGAGCCTGCGGGTGCGGACGCCGTCGATGGCGTCGAGAGCGGTGGCGCGTTCGCTGTCGTCGGGATGCACGACGGCGGTGGCCCGCTCGGCGTCGAGGAGGATCTCCTGCCCGTCGGGCAGTTCCAGCAGCCGCTCGTCGACGGCGAGCAGAAGCGGGATGCCCTGGGAGCGGGCGACGATCGCGGCGTGGGAGTTCGGTCCACCGGTGACGGAGATGGCGCCGGTCACGGTCTGGCCGGGTTCCAGGAGGTCCGCCGCGCCGATCTCCTGGGCGACCAGGACGAGGGGCTGGTCGGGTGCGGGGCCGGTGTCGCCGTACAGGTGGGCCAGGACCCGGCGGCCGACCTGGCGGACGTCGGCGGCACGGTCGGCGAGGGTCGGGTCGTCCAAGGCGGCGATGATGCCGGCATAGGCGTCGACGGCCTGCCGCACGGCGACGGCCACCGGCCGGCCCTCCCCCGCCCGCTGGACGGCCTGGTCGCGCAGATCCGGGTCCTGCGCGATGTAGCAGTTGACCTCCATGATGTCGGCCTGTTCGTCCTTGCCCTGTTCGCGCAGCGAGGTCGACAGCTCCAGCAGGCGAGCGGCGACGGCGTCGAAGGCATCGGTGATCTGCCGCGCGGGCTCCCCGCCGGTGCGCCGCGGCAGCGAGCCGTGCGGGGACGGACGGTCGGTACGGCGCAGGAAGCCCAGGGCGATGCCGGCTGCGGCGGGGCGCCCCTCACAGGCGAGGCGGCCGGTCATCGGGCGGCCGCCGTCTCGGCGAGGGCGCGGAAGATCAGGGCGGTGGAGGCGGCGCCGGGGTCCTGGTGGCCGATGCTCCGTGCGCCGAGGTAGGAGGCACGGCCCTTGCGTGCCTGCAGCGGGGCGGTGGCGCGCAGACCGTCCTCGGCTGCGTCTGCCGCGGTCAGGGCGGCCGCGGCGAGGGTGGCTCCGGCGTCGGCCTGCTGCCGGAAGGCGGCCAGTGCGGGCGCGTAGGCGTCGATCATGGTCTTGTCGCCCGGGGCGGCCGATCCGAGCCTCTCGATGCTCGCCAGGCCCGCCGCGAGAGCGGCGGCGAACTCCTGGGGCGTGGCGGTGGGGGCCTCCAGCGTCTTGCCGGCGGCACGGAAAGCGCCCCCGTACAGCGGGCCGGAGGCGCCGCCGACGCTGGAGATGAGGGTGGTGCCCGCCTTGACCAGCAGGGCTCCGACGGTGTCCGGCACGAAGCCGTCCAGGGCTGTGCTGACGGCGGAGAAGCCTCGGTGCATGTTGACACCGTGGTCGGCGTCGCCAATGGCCGAGTCGAGCTGGGTGAGACGGTCTTTGTGCTGGTCCACGGCGGCGGCGATGGCCTGCACCCAGGCGCGGGCGAGGTCGATGTCCACGGAGACTCCGTTCATGGCTTGCGTGGCAGGTGGCAGGTGGCAGGTGGCAGGGCGAGGGTGGAGCCGGGGGTGGGGCGGTCGGATCGCGAGGCATGCGATCGGGGAGAGCCAGGGGCGGGTCGATCGGATGGCGACGGGCATGGTCGGGGATGAGCCTGGACGGGGCCGTCCGATGGCGACCGGCACAGTCGGGGATGAGCCTGGACGGGGCCGTCGGATGGCGACCGGCACAGTCGGGGATGAGCCGGAGGCGAGTCGAGCGGATCGCGAGGGATGCGGTGGGGATGAGCCGGGGGCGGGTCAGTCGGATGACGACGGGGACGGTCGGGGAGGGGCCGTTGCCGGGCAGGCGGCCCGGTCCTCGCGCGTCCGCGACGGGCAGCCGGCCCCGCCCTCGCATCTCCGCGGCCGGCAGGTGGCCCCCGCCCGCGCGTCCTGAGGATCCGCCCCCGGCCCGGTCAGGCGCCCCAGCGCAGGGCGGCGGTGTTCACGGGCGCGTCCCACAGGGCAAGCATCTCGGCGTCCGCCCGGCACACCGTGATGGAGACGCCCGCCATGTCCAGGCTGGTGACGTAGTTGCCGACCAGGCTGCGGGCGATGGTCACGTCCTTCTCGGCGAGCACGGAGGCCACCTCGTTGAACACCACGTACAGCTCGATGAGCGGGGTGGCGCCCAGGCCGTTGACCAGGACGATGGTCTCCTCCCCCGCGTCCAGGGGCTGGTCGCCGAGGATCGCGGCCAGGGCGGTGGCCACGATCTCCTTGGCCGTGGCGAGCTTCTCCCGGCGGCGGCCGGGCTCGCCGTGGATGCCCACGCCGACCTCCATCTCGTCCTCGGGCAGGTCGAAGCCGGGCTTGCCGGAGGCGGGAGTGGTGCACGCGGTCAGCGCCACGGCGAAGGACCGGGAGGAGGAGTTGACCCGCTTGGCCATTTCCGCGACGGCGGCGAGGTCGGCGCCCTGCTCGGCGAGAGCCCCGGCGATCTTCTCCACGAAGACGGTGGCCCCGGTGCCCCGGCGGCCGGCCGTGTAGGTCGAGTCCTGGACGGCGACGTCGTCGTCGACCAGGACGGTCTCCACGGTGATGCCTTCCTCGGCGGCGAGTTCGGCGGCCATCTGGAAGTTGAGGACGTCGCCGGTGTAGTTCTTCACGATGAACACCACGCCCGCGCCGCCGTCGACGGCCTGGGCCGCGGCCAGCATCTGACCCGGCACCGGTGAGGTGAACACCTCCCCCGGGCAGGCAGCGTCCAGCATGCCCGTTCCCACAAAACCGCCGTGCAGGGGCTCGTGCCCGGAACCACCACCGGACACGAGGGCCACCTTGCCCGCCCGGGTGCCGCCGGCGCGGGTGATCACCTTGTTCTCCGGGTCGACCTTCAGGCCCGGGTGAGCGGCGGCGACACCGCCCAGGGCATCGGCGAGGACCGACTCGGGAGCGTTGATGAGCTTCTTCACGACAGGGCTCCTTCGGCCGTGGCGGACTCGACCGCATGGGTCTCGACGGGGGATGCGGCGACAGCGCGGTGGGCGTTGAGGGCGGTGTAGAGGAGGCCGGCGGCGATCGCGCCGACGATCTCGGCGACCAGGTAGACCGGCAGTTGGTCCCAGTGGACGGTGCCCCCGAACAGCTGGCCCGTGATCATGGGGCCCAGTGTCCTGGCGGGGTTGATGGACGCCGATGTGGCGGGCGCCACCGGGAGGATGATCGCGAAGACGGCGAGGCCGATGGCCAGGCCCGCGAATCCACCGGCCGCACGCCGGTCGATGGCGCCGAACACGACGAACGCGAGGATGAACGTGCCGACGGCTTCGGCGAAGAAGGCCTGTCCGGCGCCGACACCGCTGCCGTAGGCGGCGATGCCGAGGCCGACGTCGACCGCCTTCTTTCCCAGCACCCCCACGATCGCGAGCGAGCCCAGTGTCGCGCCGGCCACCTGGGCCGCGATGTAGCCGGGGACGTCCCGCCAGGGCATCTTCTTCGTCGCGGCCAGGGCGAGGGTGATGGCCGGGTTGATCTGGCAGCCGGATATGTGGCCGATCGCGTAGACCATCGCGATGACCGCGGTGGCGAACGCGAGCGAGATCATTCCCAGCTGCGCCATGGTGAACGGGGCGTTGCCGCCGACGATGAGCGTCGCCGGGACCGAACCGACGCCGATGAACACCAGTACCGCGGTGCCCAGCGTCTCGGCGAGAAGTTTCTGCGAGTAGCTGTTCTCTTCCATAGTCGGGCGCCCGTGCCACATTGCGCCGGGCGCCTCACCTCCTCCGCATGAGCGGGCTGTGAAGGGGAGGGGGCCGTCAGAAAGCCGACGACATCCGAACTAGCGTTCATCATTGATGAACGATGTTCCGAAAATTAAGTGCCCGTTTCGCCCGTGTCAAGAGGTTCGACGAGTACTCCGAACCGAGGGCAGATCCGAATCACCGGTCGACACGCACGCAGGCGCACCCAGAGGCACACACCCGACTCCACATCGAGGAACTTCCGACTGGTTCGGTATTGCTGAATGGTGTTCCGAGATCTAACGTTGCCGTTCATGACAGCACCTGTTGGAATCGTGCTTGTGTCTCACAGCGCCGAACTCGCCTCGGGTCTTCGCCGGCTGGTGGAGCAGATCAGCTCCGAGGACGTCCCCCTCACCGCCACGGGCGGAACCGACGACGGCCGCATCGGCACGAGCTACGACCTCGTTCTCAAGGCGATCGAAGGCGCCGACCGTGGGGGCGGCGTCATCGTCCTTCCCGACCTCGGCAGCTCCGTCCTGACCGCCCGTACCGTCCTCGACGACCATCCCCGCCCCGACGTCGTCATCGTCGACGCCCCCTTCGTCGAAGGAGCCGTCGCCGCCGCCGTCACCGCCGCATCCGGTGCCGACCTCGAGACCGTCGTCGCCGCCGCCAAGGAGGCCCGCAATGTCTTCAAGCTCTGACTCCGCCACGACCGCAGCCGCCCACGAAGCCGCCGTCGTCCTGCCGGCCGACCTGCACGCCCGCCCGGCAGGCCGGATCGCCCGCGCCGCAGCCGGCTTCACCAGCACCGTGCGACTCCGGTACGCCGGTCGGACCGTCGATCCGAGGGGCGTCCTGTCCCTCATGAGCCTGGGCGCCCTCGCCGGAAGCACCGTGACCGTCCACGCCGAGGGCACCGACGCCGAAGCGGCCGTCGCGGCATTGGCCGACATCCTCGCCACGGCGGAATAGCCCGGCGGCCGCCACCCGGCACCGCCGTGCCGCCCGGATCCCAGGCCCCCGTCGGCCTGGGAGAGTCTCGCCTCACCCCCTTCGCACGGAGCTCAAGATGGAGCCCGGGTGAAACGGTGGGCCGCGGCCGGTACGAGGGCCATCAGGGCGGCGGCACCTCTTTGGCCATTCGGAAGTGGCCGGTGGAGCCGATCACTCCGCTCAGGGCTCCCGCGGTGACGACGCCCACGTAGTTGAAGAGGTTCAGGCGGGCCAGGACCGCTTCCGAGGCCGTGGAACCCGGCCGGGCGGCGGAGGCCGAGCCGCTCCGCCATGGCCCAGCCGACCCGCGGCCAGCGGGGCCGCGAGGCGGACGACACGCTCGGCCAGGGCCCTCGCGACCGCCGGCCCCACAGGTCCCGTCCCGGTCACACACGTGTCCAACGTGTCCGACGATCGCGAACTGACCCGCGCGACCACGGACCGGACCTCAGCGGCCGCACCGCCAGGACACGTCCCCGTGGGCAGACGCAGACGGACGGCGCTGGTGGGGCGCTGCGCGGCGGCGCTGTTGGCCACGGCTGGCGGTACGGCGTACGCGGTGGACAACCTGCCGCCGAAGCAGCCGCTCGTCCAGGACCTCAAGTCGGAAGGCAAGACCTGCGCGACCGGCGAGGACACGCCGTACGTCTCGGCGCCGCCCAGGCTCAGCGCAGTGCTGTACGACCCCGAGGAGGACAACCAGCCCTCCGAGGCCAGCCCGCTCAGCGGCGAGTTCGAAGCCTGGTGGACGGACGCGGCGGGGGTGGAACAGCGGCGCACCTACACCACCGTCACCCTGACGTCGGGGCAGAGCCAGTACTGGAGGATGCCGAGCGACATCCCGGCGAACACGGTCATCTCCTGGCATGTCCGCGCGAACGACGGCAAGTCGACCTCCCCGTGGAGCGACGAGGGCGACGGCTCGGGCCGCGTCGACGGGCACTACGCCTGGTCCAACACCTCGTAGCCGCCAGAATCGCAGATGGTTCAGTTGACGGCGTCGTACAGCAGATCCCGCAGTTTCAGTGCCGCCGGTAGCGGGACAGCAGGCAGTGCCACATGGACGGTCCGGCGCAGCGCCGAGTCGGTGAGGCGGCACAGGACGAGTTCGTCGGGGACCGCCCGTGCGGCCAGCGAGGGCACGAGCGCCACTCCCAAGCCGACGGCCGCGTAACCGAATTTCGCCGTCCACTCCGCGATCCGGATGATCTTCCGGGGCACGAAGCCCGCCCGCGCGCAGGCGTCGGCAAGCATCGTCGGACGGTCGCCGTACGCGCTGTGAAGCCATGTCTCGTCGTGCAGTTCACGCAGGTCGACCGCCTCGGCTCCGGCCAGGCGGTGCCCGCGTGGGAGAGCCACGAACAGCTCGTCCTCGCACAGCACGGTCGTCGTGACACCGTCGGCCGACGGCAGACCGGAGGGGTAGTCGCTGACGACGGCCAGGTCCAGCGCCCCGTCCGCGAGACGCTCCATCAGCGTGTCGGTCCAGCCCTCCACCGCGACGACCTCGACATCCGGCCTGGCGTCCCCGAGCGCCCGCAGGGCGGTGGGCACCAGCGAGATGTTGGCGGTGGCGAACGCGCCCACGTGCAGCAGTCCGCCGAACCCCGCGTGCAGCACGGCCAGTTCCCGCTCCGCCCGCGAGAGCCGGTCGAGCACGTCCATGGCGTGCCGGTGCAGCGTACGGCCGGCGGGATTGAGCCGTACGCCCCGAGGGAGGCGGTCGAACAGCGGCCCGCCGGCCTGTTGTTCCAGCGCGGCGATCCGCCGGGACACCGCGGACTGTGTGTAGCTGAGCCGGACCGCGGCTTTCGTGAACGACCCTGTCTCGGCCACGGCCACCAACAGCCGCAGCGCGTCGACCTCGAACACGTTCCCCCCTCCCCCGAGACCTGTTTTCCTCAAGCGCCATCCTCCCACGACACATTCCTCCAGCGCATAGATCCCATGCAATCCAGTCGCTGGTGGAATGCCCTGTCCGGCCATAACGTCGTTCACGCGGCGGGGCTCCGCAGGGGGACGGGCCCCGCCGCACCCGTGGCCCACGAGATCCGAGGGGGAAATGTGTCCACGCTCTCCTTGCCGACAATGCTGGCCGATCTGGAGAAACTCGTGCGCTGCGAGTCCTTCTCGGCCGACCACGCGGCGGTGGCGCGCAGCGCCGAAATGGTCGGCGCCCTCGGGACGACACTGCTGGGGACCGAGCCGGAGACCATCGCGATCGACGGGGTGACTCATCTGAGGTGGACCTTCGGCACCCCGCGGGTCCTCCTGGTGGGACACCACGACACGGTGTGGCCCATGGGCTCGCTCCAGGACCATCCCTGGTCTGTGACCGGCGGGATCGCCCGCGGCCCCGGGGTCCTGGACATGAAGGCGGGCCTGGTGCAGATGCTCCACGCGCTGGCCTCCCTGCCCTCCCCGGACGGGGTGTGCGTACTGGTCAGCGGCGACGAGGAGGTCGGCTCCGCGACCTCCCGGGAGCTGATCGAGGAAGCCGCGCGGGGGTGCAGGGCCGCTTTCGTGCTGGAGGCCTCCGGAGACGGGGAGGGTGCGCTCAAGATCGCCCGCAAGGGCACCTCGCGGTACGAGGTCGTGGTGCACGGCCGGGCCGCGCACGCGGGTCAGGAGCCGCAGAAAGGGGTCAACGCGGCGGTCGAGGCCGCTCATCAGGTGCTCTCCATCGCCGGCCTCGGAGCCTCGTTGGGCGCCGACGGAGGCGGCCACTCCCTTCTGGGCCCCGCAACCGTCACGCCCACCCTGCTGTCCGCCGGCACCGCCCGCAACACGGTGCCCGCGCTGGCGCGGGTGTCGGTGGACGTGCGGGTGCCGACGACGGCGGCACAGGACCGGGTCGACGGGCTCATGCGGGGGCTCACCGCCCGGACGCCCGGAGCCCGGCTCGAGGTGCTGGGAGGCGGGCAACGGCCGCCCATGACGCCGGAATCGTCCACCGAACTGTTCGCCCTCGCCTCCCGCCTCGCCGCGGAGTTGGGCCAAGAACCGCTGCGGGGGATCGCCGTCGGCGGCGCCTCGGACGGCAACTACACCGCGGCGGCGGGCTGTCCGACGCTGGACGGTCTCGGTGCCGTCGGCGCAGGCGCACACGCGGACAGCGAGTACGTCGAGGTTGCACGGATGGTCCCCCGCACCCATCTGCTCGCTCGGCTCATCGAGCACACGGCCCATGGAACGCAGCCCAGTTGAAGCGGCCTCGACGAGGTGGCTCCGATACGAAACCGAGGCCCCTCCCATGAGCGAGCCGGATTCCCCGTCCCCCGAAGCCGCCCAACTGGCTTCCCGTCAGAACTTCGGCCGACTCGAACACACCTTCCCGCCGAGGAAGGTCGACGCGCGGGAGAAGCCCAGCGGACTGCCCATTTCGCTCCCCTGGCCGCCATCGCCTTTGGCGAGAGGACGAACACCTCGAGTGCGCTGCGCGTTCCCCCGAGGAGGCCGGCAGCGCCAGCGGCTCACTCTCCGCAGTCCAGCAACTCGCCAATGCCATGGGAGCGGCGATCGTCACCACGGTCTACTTCGACGCGGCGTCCACGGGCGGACAACTGCACGGGTTCCTCACCGCGCTCGGCGCCATCGGCGGAGTCCTTGTCCTCTGTTTTCCGTTCGTCTGCCTCCTCCCGCGCAAGGCACCCGCCAACGGCCGCCACTGAGCGGGGCCCGCTGTCCTGGAACGACTCACGCGCGGTCGAACACCAACCAACGCGCATCTTGTGCAGCTTCGTCAGCGTCGCTACGGACTATCCCGCGCATGGCACAAGCCCAGGGCTGGGTGGACTCCAGGGTCCGCGTGGGCAACTCAAAGCACGCGGGTGCGTCACTTTCGGGAAACATGGGGCTTCTACTCTGATTGAACCGGTTGGTTCAATCAGGCTTGGTTCCGCTGCTTCAGGAGGCGCTGTGTCGGACGTCAGCTCCGCAAGTTTCATCCCGCGCAAGGTAACCGGCCCACAGGAGGCGGCAGAGGTGCTCGCCGCCGAGGGCGCGGCCATGGTGACCGGGCTGGCGGACGAGGAGAAGGCGGTCGCGATGGCCCGCGCGATCATGGGGGACCGGGCTGTGCGTTGCGGCACCCAGTTCGAGGCGACCAAGGAGAGCGCCCGGGTCGAGGGGATGAGGATGAAGGCACAGCCCGCCGACAGGCGCGGCCGCAAACGCGACGCCAGCGGCTCGGCCGAGGAGCGGATGGTCGCCCACAACGACGGCTTCGCTTTCGGTGACTACGCCCCCGACCATCTGTTCCTGTGGTGCGAGCGGCCCGCGGCCAGCGGCGGCGAATCTTTCCTGATCGACACCTCCCGGCTGCTGGACCTGCTGGCCGCCGACCCGGGCAGCGCCGCGCTCGCGGACTTCTGCCGCACTGTCGACATCGACCACTCCGAGCCCAACTACCCGCAGCGCGGCTTCTCGCCGATCGTCCGGCGGACCCCGTCGGGCCGCTTCCAGGGACGTAACCATCCCTATCTCGCGCCGGTCGAGGGCCCGTTGGAGCCGGAGCACTGGACGTATGTGCGCGCCTGGCAGGACGCGGTCGTCGCGGCCCGTGACAGCGGGCCGATGTTCCGGGTGGGCCCGGGTGAGATGATCTGCATCGACAACTACCGGGTGCTGCACGGCAGGGACGGGTACAGCGACCCGCTGCGCAGGGTCTGTTCGATCTGGGGCTGGAGCCAGGACGCGGTCGCGGTTCCGGACGGTCCGCTGGACATTGTCGTCCCACGAATCCCGATGGCTTCTTGATTGAAAACTCCGTCATTCCAGGGAGGATGTGACGGGATATCAGGATCCAGAAGCCGCGGCGGCCGTCGCCGCCCGCCGGGCGATCGACTCGGCGGCGGACGCGATCACCCGATCGGTCCCGGCCCGGTCGCCCGAGGTGATCAGGTCCAGCTGCAGGCCGCGCCACAACGCGACCAGTTCCCGGGCCAGATCGTCCGCGGCGGCCTTCGGCACGCCGCCGCCCAGCGAGGCCGCGAGTTGTTCCCGCCACTCGCTGCCCACCGACCCCAGGAAGCTGTCGAACCGGCCGCGTTGATGCGCGGCCAGGCCCAGTACCTCGAAGAACGTCCGGTGGAACGGCAGATTCTCGGCTGCCGCCACTGCGTCCCAGGCCGCGGTGATCCGCTCGCGCAGCGGGCGCATCTGGTCGTCCATGATGACGAACGCCTCGCTGAGAATCGGGAAGCGCCCGCTCGCCTCGGCCAGCGCGGCCGTGATCAGCTCCTCCTTGGAGCCGAAGTAGTACAGCAGCATGCGATTGTTGGTGCCGATCGCGCTGCCGAGTTTGCGCAGGGTCAAGTCCGCGACGCCGTGCTCCAGGACGTAGTCCGCGGTCAGCCTCAGCAGGCGACCACGTTCGGACAGGGCCGGGGTATCGGGCATGACCAGCACATTACCCGCAGCTCAATGGACGTATCCGAGCGGCTCGGGGCGACCGGACACTTATGGACACGGCGGCCTTCAGCAGCACCTCGTCCCGCAGCGGGGGATCGATCACAACGTGCCACGAAACGTACGCCATCCCCACGACGGCCGTTCTGGAGCACATCGAGCCCGTTCCCATGACTCCGAGGCGTTGAGAACCCCCTTGCCTGCCGCGGTTCCTCGGGTGCTCGCTTCGGCGCCCCGGGCCGAAACCGGGCATGGAATCCGTAAGTAACAAACACGGAATGACAGGGCAATCTCTGTGCGTCAGTCTCGGCTTGGTCGTCCGGCGACAGGCAGTCGGCACTGGGCACGGAGGGATGCGCGATGAGCTTTGTCAGCGCGTGCAGCACGGACCTCCGGTGCCGTGCCCACCAGTCGGCCTGGACGCGCGGACGGGTGGCGCACGGTTCACATCCGGAGTCCGAGGGCTCTCACAACTGACCTCGTACCGACGACCGCGGCCGGTGCCCTGCCCTGTCTGCGGTTCCACGGTGCCTCTGCCCCGGGAACGGCTTGTCGCGGCACTCTTCCGCGTCGCCCTTGTCCCACGCCGTCGTCCTGGCGTGCGCGCCGCACAGGTGTCCACGTGGCCGTTCCCAGCCGCGCTTCGCAGAAGGATTTCGCATGACCACTGCTCCACCCCGGCCAGACCTGCCCCGCGACTGCACGTTCGATGCCGACGACTGGGCGATCCTCGCCCAGCACTGGTACCCGGTCGCCCTGTCGAGCGAGATCGGCGACGCGCCGACCGCCGTGCGCCTGCTCGACGAGACCCTGGTGGCCTATCGGGTGGGCGGCAGCGTGGTCGTGGCTCACGACATCTGCCCGCACCGCGGGGTGCCGCTGAGCCTCGGCCGCGGCGACGGGAACGGCATCACCTGCGCGTATCACGGGCTGCGCTTCGGTGACGGCGGGCGGTGCGTGCAGGTGCCGGCCCATCCGGAGTCGAAGATCCCGTCCCGGCTGAACCTGCGGGCCTACCCCGTCGTCGAACGGTACGGGCTGGTGTGGACCTGCCTGCGCCCCGAACCCGACACGGCCCCGGTGATCCCGGCCATGGCCCACTGGGACGAGGCGGCCTTCCAACAGATCAACTGCCCCTGGATCGACGTCGCCGCGTTCGCCGGCCGCCAGGTCGAGGGCTTCCTCGACGTCGCCCACTTCGGCTTCGTCCACCTCGACTCCTTCGGCGACCCCGACAACACCGAGGTCCCCGACTACACCCCGGTACGCCACCAGTACGGCCACTCCGTCGACTACTGGAGCAGCGTCAGCAACTACCCGCACGGCACCAAGGAGGCCCCACCCGGCTTCCGGTGGCTGCGCCACTTCGACGTGCACCTGCCGTTCACGGCCACGCTCGTCGTGCACTTCCCCGACGGCGGGCTGCTCAACATCATGAACGCCGCCTCCCCCGTCTCCGCCCGCCAGACCCGCATGTTCGCCCCCATCGCCCGCAACTTCGACACCGACCAGCCCGTCCAGGCCGTATACGACTTCAACCGCACGGTCTTCGAGGAGGACCGCGCCGTCGTCGAGGTCCAGAAACCCGAGAACCTCCCCCTCGACCCGAGACTCGAAGTGAACATCCCCGCCGACCGCAGCTCCATCGCCTACCGCCGCGGCCTGCGCGACCTGGGCCTGAGCCACTTCTTCACCGCGTAAGGGCCCACCGTGCAGAAACTCGACGCCCAACTCGGGCCCTCCCTGGTCCGGCCGTACTCCTTGCGCAACTCCCCCAGGGAAAAAGGCCGTTACCTGATATGCGTACGGCGCGACGATGCCGGCCGGGGCGGCTCCCGCACCCTGCACCGTGGCCTCACCGTGGGCCGACGGCTACGGATCTCGCCCCCGCGCAACCACTTCCCGCTCGTGGCGGCCGGGCATCACGTGCTCGTCGAGGGCGGTATCGGCATCACACCCCTGCTGTCGATGGCCGAAGCCCTGGCCGCGCGGGGAGCGTCGTCCGTCCTGCACCACTACACCTCCGGCGCGGCGGAGGCCCCCCTGCTGGAGCGGCTCCACACCTCCGCTCTCGGCGAGCGGGCAGTGGTCCACCACAGCGACCAGGGGGACACCGTCCGCGCGGGGCTGCCCGCCGAACTACAGGTCCCGGAACCTGACACGGCCGTCCATGTCTGCGGGCCCGACGGTTTCATGACCCACGTCGCGGCCGAGGCGACCGCTGCGGGCCGGCACCCCGAGCAGCTTCACACCGAACGCTTCGCCCCGGCGGCTCCGCCATCCGCCGAAGCCGGAGACGGCGCGAAAGCCGAAGTTCCCACCGCCCACGGCGTCGAGGGCGGCCTCTCCTGCGAGCAGGGCATCTGCGGCGCCTGCCCGACCCCCGTCCTGGCCGGCGACCCCGACCACCGCGACGAGGTCCAGACCCCGGACGAGCGCGCGGCGGGCGACCGGATCACCCTCTGCTGCTCCCGCGCCCGCACCCCCGAACTCCTCCTCGACCTCTGACCCGGGATCCCTGATCCCGGGCCGGCGCTCGACCGGAGACCGGCCCGGCACTGTCCGGGCCTCGCCCCATCCACATTCCTCATGTCCACCAGGAGCCGGTGCCGACCCGGCCAGTGAAAGGAAAGCGCGCCATGACCACAAGTACGAACAGTGACGACAGAGCGTTCGCCGCCACCGACCGCCGTCTCTTCCTCAGGCGGGGACTGCAGCTGGGCGGTGCCGTACTGCTCGGCGGCCCGCTGCTCGCCGCGTGCGGCGATTCGGACTCGTCGTCCTCTTCCTCCTCGCCCTCATCCTCCGGTTCCAAGAGTTTCGGTGAGCTGACACTTCGGCTGTCCTGGATCAAGAACGTCGAGTTCGCGGGCAGCTACATAGCGGACAGCAAGGGCTACTACACGGACGAGGGCTTCTCGAAGGTCACGCTGATCGGCGGCGGCCCGTCCGCGACGCCGATGGAGACGGACGTCGTCACCAAGAAGGCGCTCGTGGCGATCAGCGCCCCCGACATCACAGGCTCGGCCGTCGCCAAGGGCGCGCCACTGAAGATCATCGGTGCGCAGTACCAGAAGAACCCGTTCTGCATCATGTCGATGGCCAAGGCCCCGATCGCCAAGCCGGAGGACATGTACGGCAAGAAGATCGGAGTCCAGGCGGGCAACGAGTCCGTGTGGGCGGCGTACATAAAGGCGACCGGGCTCGACGAGTCGAAGATCACGAAGGTACCGGTGCAGTTCGACCCGCTGCCCCTGACCCAGGGCACCGTGGACGGTTGGTTCTCCTTCGTGACGAACGAGCCGAACTCGCTGCGTCTGAAGGGCTTCAAGGTCGCCACGATGCTGCTCGCCGACACCGGCTATCCGCTGGTCTCGGAGACGTACTGCGTCCGCCAGGACACCATCGACAAGCAGCGTGACCTGCTCAAGGCGTTCCTGCGCGCGGAGATCAAGGGCTGGAAGGCGAACATCGCCGACCCGGCGCTCGGTGCGAAGCTCGCAGCCGAGACGTACGGCAAGGGGCTCGGGCTGACGACCAAGGAGCAGACGCTTGAGTCCAAGGACGAGAGCGAGCTGATGGTGAGCGCCGACACCAAGAAGAACGGCCTGTTCACGGTCACGCAGGCGCTGATCGACGAGAACATCAAGACGCTGAAGTACGGCGGCCTCGACATCACCGCCGACAAGCTCTTCGACCTCTCGGTCCTCGAAGAGGTCTACAAGGAAGACCCCAGCCTCATCTGAGGCCCCGGCGGTACCGGTGCGTCCCCGTCGGCCCGCCGGTACCGGCTTCCCCTACCCGCACCGCACACAGAGGTCATCCGATGAGTACCGCAGCAGCCGTTCCCGAAGCATCCGACGACTCCGGAGGGTCAGCCGACACCGGCACCGGACTGTCCCTGCGCGGGCTGAGCAAGGAGTTCAAGCTCGGCCGACAGCGCGTACCCGCACTGGCCGGCGTCGACCTGGACACGGCTGAGGGGCAGTTCCTCGCGCTGCTGGGGCCGTCGGGCTGCGGCAAGTCGACCGTTCTGCGGATCCTCGCCGGGCTCGACAGCCCGACCTCCGGTACGGCCCTCGTACACGGCGAGGACCCCGAGGCGGCCCGCAAACGGCACCACCTGGGCATAGCCTTCCAGGACGCCGCGCTGCTCCCGTGGCGCTCGGTCGCCGCCAACATCCGGCTCCCGCTGGAGATCAGCGGCATCAAGGCCGACCCGGCGGCGATCTCCGACCTCATCCAGCTGGTCGGCCTCGAAGGCTTCGAGAAGGCACGCCCCGCCCAGCTCTCCGGCGGCATGCGGCAACGCGTCGCCATCGCCCGCTCTCTGGTCGTCGACCCCAAGGTGCTGCTGCTGGACGAACCGTTCGGCGCGCTGGACGACATGACCCGCCAGCGGCTCAACCTCGAACTCCAGCGCATCTGGCAGGCCCGCGCGGTGACCACCCTGCTCGTCACGCACTCCATCAACGAGGCCGTGCTGCTGAGCGACACCGTCGCGGTCATGTCGCCCCGTCCGGGCCGGATCGTGGAGAAGGTCACCATCGACCTGCCCCGTCCCCGCACACCGGAGATGATGCGCTCGCCCGAGTTCCACGCGTACGCCGACCAGTTGTCGGAACTCCTGTTCGGCCGCGTCGACACGCCCGCCGACAGCGCCGCCGACGCTCCCGATCCCGCGGTGGAGGCGTCATGAGTGCGCGGCGTTCCGCCTGGACCGGCGGGGCCCTCGGCATCGCGGCTCTGATCGGGGCGTGGGCGCTGCTGTCCACCACGGTCGTCGGCACCGGGGACGGCGTACCCACCCCCTGGGCGGTCGTGGCCAGCGTGTTCGACGACGGCTGGACCTTCTACAGTCCGCATGTCGAGCAGACCGTCGGCGAGGCCCTGACCGGCTATCTGGTCGGCAACGGGCTGGCGCTGGGCCTGGCGGTACTCGTGCTGCTGGTGCCCGTGCTGGAGCGGGTGATCACGCAGATCGCGGTGGCCTCCTACTGCCTGCCCATCGTGGCGATCGGCCCGATCCTGTCCCTCGTCCTCGACGGGGACAAGCCGATGTCGGCGATGGCCGGGCTGTCGGTCTTCTTCACCACCCTCATCGGCGCACTGCTCGGGCTGCGCTCGGCCGACCCGGCCGCGCTCGACCTGGTACGCGCCTACGGCGGCGGCCGCTGGCAGCAGATGCTGCGGGTCCGCCTGATCGCCGCGCTGCCCAGCACGCTGGCGGCACTCAAGATCGCCGGCCCGGCGGCCCTGCTCGGCGCGATCATCGGCGAGTACCTCGGCCGCGTCGACAGCGGCCTCGGTATCGCCATGACCATCGCCCAGCAGCAGCTCGACGTGCCCCGCACCTGGGGCATCGCCCTGGTCTCGGGCGCGGTGGCAGGCGTCGCGTACGGGGTGGTCGGGCTGGTCGCCCGCTACGCCCTGCCGTGGTCGCGCACGACGACAGTGGAAGGCGGAGGCGCATGAGCACCGTGACGGAGACGGGGACCAGGACGGACGCGGCCCCCGCGCTGCGCTTCGCGGCGGGCGTGCTGCGCCCGCTGCTGAACGTGGTCGTGACGATGGCGGCCGTCATCGTCCTGTGGATCATCTTCCTGCAGGTCTACGACCTGGACCCGCTGGTGGCCAAGTCACCGGTCGACATCTTCCACTACTTGTTCACCGGCCCGGACGCGGGCGCCCACCGGTCCCTGGTCTCCTCCGGTCTGGGCCGCACGCTGCTGGACGCCGGGTCCGGCTTCGTCGCCGGACTGGCGGCGGCGGCCGGGGTGGCGGTCGTCTTCGTCCTCCTCCGGAGCGTCGAGCAGGCCCTGCTGCCGATGGCGGTCGTCGTACGCTCCGTGCCCTTGGTGGCGATGACCCCCCTCATCACCCTCGTCTTCGGTCGCGGCCTGCTGGCCACCACCGTCATCAGCGGCCTGATCGTCTTCTTCCCCGCCCTGGTCACCATGGTCTTCGGCCTGCGCTCCGCCTCCCGTCAGGCCGCCGACCTGTGCCGCGCGTACGGCGCCGGAGACTGGACCGTCGCCCGCAAGGTCATGCTGCCCAGCGCGGTCCCCGCGTTCTTCGCCAGCGCGCGCGTCGGTGTCCCCGGAGCCCTGATCGGCGCGCTGCTCGCCGAATGGCTCTCCACCGGACAAGGCCTCGGCTACGCCATGCTCAAGGACTCCTCCACCTTCGACTACGACCACCTCTGGGCCTCGGTCGCGGTCCTCACCGCGGTGTCCGCACTGGCGTACAACATCATCGCGGCCATCGAGACCGTCGCCCTGGCCCGCTTCGCGCCCAACATCCGCCCGGGCACCTGACCCCGTCCCGCCTGCAACTGGAGACCTGCGCAATTGGATGCCTCCGCCTTCGAAGGCTCTCCTCCACCCACGCCGTCACCCTGACTGGCGCCCTGGGCCATGCGCTACGGCGCACGCGGCACTCGCCAGCGCCGTCTGCGACGCGGCCACGGCGCTCGGCCTGGGCGGGCCGGGCACGCACCCTGGTCTCCGGCACCGCCGTCGACATTTGCAAGTCCCTGGCGCACACCCCTCTTTTGACGCGCTCGCTGCATGGCCCGGAATGGGAACACCACAGCAGCCAGTGCGCCCCGTTCCTTCTCGCCCTCCTCACCGGGGAAGCCGACACCGAGTACTTCACCGACCTGCCCTTGGACAGCCACGGCTTCGACTCCAACGACGACATCCTCGATTAGCTGCGGCAGGGGTCACGAGGCCCGGAAAAGGTCACCGTCGTCGCCGCCCTGGTGGAGAGGGTCGTCCAACGCGGCGTATGCCGACGCCGCGGCCAGGCCACCCGCGCCCTGGCCCTCACCCTGCGGCTCGGCGGCAGCGCCATCACCACCCTGACGCCCGTCGACGGCGCCACCTGGAAGTCAGCCTTGGGCGACGGCACGCCCACCCCGCCCCGGTCTGCCACGCCTCCGACTCAAGTCGGCTCCTGACCGCGATGATCCCAAGGGGCTTACGCGGTGTTTCCGGAGGCTGTCGGTTGTTGTTCCGCGGCCCAGGAGGCCAGGAGGCGCAGCCCGTGAAGGGGGAGCCGGGTTCGGCGTTCCACACGACGTGCTGGACGCCTCCCCCGCTGGCCGACGCCCATATCGCGGCGATCAAAAGCGCGGGTGAGTGTCGGCACCCGCCACAGCGATGCCGGTCTGCTCACAGCCTCACCATTCGTTCGTGCGGATCCTCGGGGCTGGGCTGATGTGGATGGCCATCTGCGTTCTGCTCGTGGATGACCAGGCCCTGATCCGCACCAGCTTCCGCGTGCTCATCGAGTCGGAACCGGACCTGGAGGCCGTCGGAGAGGCGGCGATGGGCGAAGAAGCGGTGAGACTCGCCGGCAGCACCCGTGCCATCTCGACGAACGAAGGCCTCGCGGGGGGTGTACGGGTGCTGCTCCTGACGACCGCCGAAACCGACGCGTACGTCTTCAAGGCACTGCGTGCCGGGGCCAGCTGGATCCTTGGAATGGGAGTGGCGCTCTCCGGCCTCCTCGACGCCATCCAGCTGGTGGCTCGCGGAGAGGCGCTGCTGTCACCCACGGCGACCAAGGCGCTCATAGCCCACTACCTTGCCACTCCCGACCTGATGAACACTCCAGCGCCGGAGCTGAGGCGTCTGGCCGAACGGTGGAGATCAGGCTCGTGCGTCTCGCTGCTGCACTTCCTTAAGGACTCCGGCCACCGTCACGAAGTCGTTGTCCACGTGGAGAACGGTGTGCCCATGGTGTACAGCTGTCGCACACACCAACAGGTCGATCGCCCCAGCTGCCCGATGCCGGCCCTGCTGGGTCAGTTTGTACTGGGCGGTGTCGACCCAACGCCAGGCGTTCTTCGGAACCGGAGAGAGCAAGCAGAGCGCGTCCAGTTCCTCTGCGAGCTCATCCCGATGGGACGGGCTGGTTGCCGAGTAGAGAAATTCGGCACGTGTCGGCTCGCAGAGGTGGAACACACCGGCGGCAATGTGTCCCTCCCAGGGCCGCAATGCGCCTGGGGTACGAAACAGGTGCCACAGAGCCGAGGTGTCCACCAGATACGTGATCACTCGAAGGCCTCGCGTCGGGCGCGCTTCTCCGCGTCATGCGCCGCCGCGGCCTGCTCGAACTCTCCACGCGCACCCCGCGCGGCCAGCTTCTCCGCAGCCTCAAGCCGCTTGATCCGCGCCACGTAGTCCCGAAGGGCCGCGTTGACGGTCTCCTTCTTCGTCGTGACGCCCATGAGCCGCATGGCCTCGGCCAGCGCCTCGTCGTCGAGATCAATCTGCGTGACGGACATCGGACACCTCCAACATCCACGATGTATGCACCCAAGATACATCACCAACATTGGGCGCAGCCATCGATCACAAACAGACCACGCGAGGGAAGTGCGCTGGATGTCGTGGCGTTCCCATGGGCCGCTTCCCGCGACGGGGCGAGCCGGCGGAGCCCTGCTCGACGTCGACACGAAATACCGCATAGGCGCCATGCCCGACCTGACCGAAATCGGCGTCCAGAAATCTGTCCAGACGATCATGAAATCATGATCAACACGGTGCCGCCAGGACTCTCCGACTCTCGCCCCGACCAGGGAAGTGGCTGGTCAGAAGGTTTCTTCTCGCGTAGCGAGTGGTGGGGCGGGTGGGACTCGAACTCACGACCGACGGATTATGAGTCCTTTGAGGATCTTGGCGACCCTTGTCGATCAATGCTCATCTTGGCCGTTTTCCCAGGTCAGACGAGGTTTGGCGCCTCAGTCCTTCTCGGCCCTTGTCAGTCTTGTCCGATCCTTGTGTCCAACCTGCGTCCGGAACGCGTCCCGGAGAGACGGGCACGGCTGGGCGTCGAGACGATCACCCCAGCTCGGAGCGGGACTCCGGCTCACCCGCAGCGGATACGGCCCTGAGCCCGAGCCGGAAAGCCGGCCCGGGCTCAGGAGCACGACGTACGTGATCAGGCGTACGCGTTGAACTCTGCGATCGACCACCAGTTGTCGGCGCTGCCGGTGTTGACCACCTTGACGTAGCGCGCCGTCTGCATCGCGAACGAGGCCACTTCGACCGGGTGGCCCGACGCTATGGAAGCGACCTTCGTCCAGCCACTGCCGTCGGACGACACGTACACGTCCGCGCTTCGCGCATAGTCGTTCACACTGCTGCCCGCATCCAGCTCGACCGTGTCGATCTTCATGGCCTTCCCCATGTCCACCTCCACCCACTGGCCCGAGGACTGCCCGGCACCCGAGGTGTAGCGGGTGTCGATGTCACCGTCGAGCATGTGCGGGAGCACGTCGTTGGGCCATGGGCTCGTGTTCGACGCTGTCGCGGTCCAGTCGGTTCTCGACAGCTGGGTGCCGGAGACGGGGCCCGCGTAGACGTTGAACTCTGCGATGGACCACCAGTTGCCGGCGCTGCCGGTGTCGACCACCTTGACGTAACGCGCCGTCTGCGTCGCGAAGGTCACTGCCTCGACCGGTTGACCAGAGGCGATGGAGGCAACCTTCGTCCAGTCGCTTCCGTCGGACGACACATACACATCCGCGCTTCGCGCGTAGTCGTTCACGCTGCTGCCCGCGTCCAGCACGACCGTGTCGAAGTTCTCGGCCTTCCCCATGTCCACCTCCACCCACTGACCGGATTCCTGCCCGGCACCCGAGGTGTAGCGGGTGGTGAGGTCGCCGTCGAGCATGTGCGGGAGCACGTCGTTGGGCCATGGGCTCGTGTTCGATGCCGTAGCGGTCCAACCGGCCCTCGACAGCGGAATGCCGTAGACCGGGGTCGCGGATCCGCCCGCGTACACGTTGAACTCGGCGATCGACCACCAGTTGCCGGCACTGCCGGTGTTGACCACCTTGACGTAGCGCGCCGTCTGCGTCGCGAAGGTCACGGCTTCGATTTGCTGGCCGTCCGAGCGTATGGCGGCAACCTTCTTCCAGTCGGTCCCATCGGATGACACGTATACGTCCGCGCCTCGCGCATAGTCACCGGTACTGCTGCCCGAGTCCAGGGCGATGGTGTCGAAGCTCTGCGCCTTCCCCATGTCCACTTCCACCCACTGGCCGGATTCCTGCCCGGTTCCGGAGCTGTAGCGGGTGTCGGTGTCACCGTCGATCATGTTGGCGAGCACGTCGGTGGCGTACGGGCTCACCTTCGAGGCTGTCGCGGTCCAGCCGGTCTTCGAGAGCGCGGTGCCCAGGCCGTTGACGGTGAAGGTGGATCCGCCCGCGGGCTGTCCGCCGGCGCCGTTCACCGACACCTCGTACGTGCCCGAGGGGAGTCCGCCCGGAACGTACGCGCTGATGCTGGTGTCGGACCAGGTGGCGATGTCGGCGTGGATGCCTCCGAAGTACACGGTGCCCAGGCCCTGGGTGGCACCGAAGTGGGAGCCGGTGATCGTGAACTCGGAGCCCGGAATGCCGGTGGTGGGCGTCATGCTTCCGAAGTCGGGGATCGCATAGCTCGTCAGGCTCTTGGTCGTGAACATCGCCGATGTCCCGCCGGGCAGCGTGTACGTGTGTGTGCCGCCAGTGGATATCGGGAAGCTCTGGCTGCGCCCGGTTCCGTTGTAGACGACGGAGACGTTCGATCCGTCCGGTGCGGTCCAGTTCTGCAGCTGAAGTCCGTGCGGCACCGCGGTCGGGGCTCCGATCGAGCCGGTTTCGCCAGGGGTGCCGTACACCTTGATCTCACCGATGGACCAGTGGAAGAAGAACGACGGTGCGGTGCTGACGATGCGGATGTACCGCGCCTTCTGCGGTGGCAGGGTGATGGCCGTCCTGCCGAGGGCGCCGTTTCCGTTCGCGACCGCGCTGCCCCAGTGCTCGCCGTCGTCCGATACGTACACCTGATACTGGAAGACGGAGTCGAAGGCGTTCTTCGCCGTGTTGTCGAGGGTGATCTGGTCGAAGCTGGTCGTGCTGCCGAGGTCCACCTGGAACCAGTCGCCGCTCTTCATCTTGATCGCGGTGCGCCATCGGGTGCCGAGGTCGCCGTCGACGGCGTCCGCTGCCGGATCGCCCGACTGGCTCGAGGAGGACGTGACCTTCCATCCGCTGCGGCTGAGCGCCGTTCCCGGAGTCTTGATGGACGCTCCGACCGGGAGGGAGTACGTGGTCAGCTGGGAGTCGGTGGTGACGGAGTTCTGGATGGGCAGCAGTTGCGGGTCGTAGGTGATGGTCTGGCGACCGGTCGCCGACTTGAAGGTGAAGTCGTGCGTTAGGTCACCGACGTCGCCGGCCGCGGGGGTGCTGCCGCTTTGCGTGGGTCCCGAGTAGGTGAAGGTGGCGGCATTGCCCGCGTTCAGTGTGTAGTCGAACGACTGCGTCCCGTCCGCGACGCTGATGGTCTTCGCGGCCTTCGAGTCGTTGTACGCGACGAGGACCTTCGATCCGTCGGGATTCTGGAAGGCGACGTCGTTGACGCTGCCGGCCCCGAAGGTGTTCGAGTAGATGCGGTGGGCTCCGGGCTTGACGAACTTCGTGACCTGGGCGAGTGCGTAGTAGTCCGGGTTGTACGTGACGTCGCCGCTCGCCGGGTCGATGGTCACCAGTCCGCGGCATTCACCGATGCCGTTCGTGTCGCTGTTGAGCGGACCCATGGCGGGATCGAGTGCAATGTTCCAGAGCATCGCGCCGTTCGCGTAGTTGCGCGTGGTGTCGATCATCCAGGTGTCGAGGGCGTCATGGAAGGCCACCTGCTTGTCGGCCTGCCACACGCCTCCGGTGGCTTCCGTGAGGTACAGCTGTTTGCTCGGATAGTCGTTGTGGGCCAGCGTCTGGTAGATCGGGGTGCCGCTGTAGATGTGGAACCCGGCCCCCACGGCGTACTTGGCGGTCGTCGGATCGTTGTAGATCGACTCCGGGTACGAGGGCACGTCCCAGTTGTGGTCCCACGCGAGGATCTTCGTGGACAGGTCCTTGTCCATGAACGCCTTGCCCATCTCCTGGACCAGCTTGGTCTCCTGGCTGGGAGTCAGGTACGTCCCGGGCCAGGTCGGAGCGTTCAACGGCTCGTTCTGCGGTGTGACGTAGGCGATCGGCACCCCGGCCTTGCCGTAGGCCTGTATGTACTTGACGAAGTAGTTGGCTAGCGCCGAGTAGTCCGTGTCGAGGAGCGTTCCTCCGATCATGGAACCGGAGGTCTTCATCCAGCCCGGGGGGCTCCAGGGGGTCGACGTGACCTTGATGCCCGGGTTCAGGGCGAGCGCCTGCTTCAACTCCGGAATGATGTAGGCGGCATCGTGTTTGACGGAGAAGTGCGCCAGCGTCGGATCCGTCTGCCCCACCGGCATGTCGTCGTAGGAGTAGTTCCCGCTCGCCGTGAAGTCCGTGGCGCCCATGGGTGAGCGGACCATGCTGAGGCCGATGCCCGCGGAGGGGCTGAAGAGCTTCTGCATCAGGGCGTTGCGGCCGCTCGTCGGCAGTTTGTCGATGAGGTAGGCCGAGGAGTCGGTGAGCGCCGCTCCGAAGCCGGTGATCTTCTGGTATTTGACGGTGTCGTCGACCTTGATCGTGAGCGGGTTGGTCGTCTGCTGCGTCTGGAACGCCACGGCTTTCTGCTTGGCGACCCACTGGTTGGACCCGACGTCCGTGAGCCAGACCTGCACGGAGCTGCCGTCCGCCGGCGTTGCTGCCTGTGCCGGTGGGAAGGCGGATCCGGCTGCGAGGCCCACACTCAACGCGGTGAGCCGTAGCAGCATGCGTTTGATTCTTCGCATGCTCATCCTCCGAAGGAGCTTGTGTGCGGCAGTTGTTGTGCCGATGCGGTTGCACTCGCTAGGGGCAGTCGCCGACGGATGACCGTTCATCCACGGGACTGACAGCGATTGCGCGACTCGATGCGGTGTCGGCCTGCGTGATCGGCGCGACACAACGACGGCGCGACACAACGACGTTCTGGTCTCGACACGCGCTCCTGGCGGCTGACCCAGCGGCGGCAGTCACCGTCGCCCCGCTCCGTGGCGTATCCAACCCGCCGAGACCTCAGATACTAATTCGGGTTAGCGAGCAAACCGTAGGCTCGGCATGATCCCGCGTCAAGGGGATGATTCCGGGTAGTTCTCGGTGAATTCGGGGGGCTTGAGGGAGCGGCCCGGCTCAGGACCCAGTCCGCGTGCGGACCGCGGGGGCCGCCGTGGAGTCACGCATGACGAGCGGGCAGTGCACCAGTGCGCGGCCCGTCGGGGCGGCGGTCCGACCCTGGGCCAGCTGCTCCGCCGCCTGCCGTCCCATCGCGTCATAGGGCAGTCGTACGGTGCTCAGGGCCGGGCGGATCTCCGCCGCGAGCTGGAACTGGTCGTCGTATCCCATCACCGACACGTCCTCAGGCACCCGGACGCCTGCCTCCAGCAGACCCAGCAGCGCGCCGACGGCCATCCGGTCGTTTCCACACATGATGGCGGTCGGCAGGGGGCCGCGCCGCAGCAGCGTCCGCACCAGGTCGTGGCCGGAGTCGGCGTGGTAGTTGCCGGAGAGCACGGTCTGCTCGCGCGGGTTGAGTCCGGCGCCGCGCAGCGCCTCGCGAAAGCCGCGCAGCCGGGCTTTGGTGGCCCACTGGCTGGGGTTGCCCGTGAGGTAGGCGATGTCGCGGTGGCCGAGGTCGAGCAGCGCCTGGGTGGCCTCCCGTCCGCCGCGTTCCTCGTCGGGCACGATCGCCGGGACGGGGTCGTGCGGGGCGAAGCAGTTCAGCAGGATGGTCGGAACCCGGGTCGCGGCGTCCGGGAGGATCACCTGCCTGGTGCCGACCGCGGCGAAGATCAAGGCGTCGACCTGCCGGTCGAGGAGGTCGGTGATCAGTTGCTGCGCCCGGCGGTTCGAACCGCCGGTGTTGACCAGGAGCAGCAGGTTGCCCTGGCGGGTGCACGCCTCGTGTGCGCCTTTGATCGCGGCGGCGGCGAACTCGCCGAAGTCGACGTCGTGGCTGACGAAGCCGACGGTCGCGCTGCGCCCCTGCCGCAGTCCTTGGGCGGCGCGGTTGGGGCGGTAGCCGAGCTCGGCGACCGCCTGCAGGACTCGTTGCCGGGTCTCGTCGCTGATGGTCTGCCCAGACGTCTGGTTGAGCACGAAGGAGACCGTCGCGGGTGAGACGCCGGCCAGACGTGCAACGTCCACCCGTCGCGCTCGACTCGCCGGTGGTTGGCCAGGTGCATGGGCTGACACGCCGTAAGGCTAACCCCGCAGGGCGACGGCCCCGGTCCGGCGAGATGCAGGGGCCTCGTACGCATGTGTCCTCCGTACTGCCGCCAGGCGCGGCCTCCCTCCGGCCTGGAAGGTGACGCCACAACGGCAAAGCGCCCTGCTCCGCGGGGCTTTGGGGGCATCACCATCGGACCCGATGGCGGAATCTCCGATTCCCTCCGGAGGTTGGGCCGGCGGTCGCACACGGACATACCGGGGCCACGAGTCCGTAACGAGCCATTGACAGGAGCTGTGGCCGAAGGCACTCTCATCTCCACACGGATGGCAAAACGATTGGCCAACCGGAATCCACCAGTTTGAGCACCGGACTGAGGCAGGGGCGATGGCGCGCCGGATCGGGATCAAGGACGTGGCCGCGGCGGCGGGTGTGTCCGTCACGACCGTGTCGCACATCCTGAACGGCGTCGAGGGCAAGCGGGCGAGCGCCGAGACCCGGCAGCGCGTCCTGCGGATCGCCGATGAGCTCGGGTACGCGCCGAACGGACTGGCCCGGGGGCTGCGGTTGCAGCGGTCGCAGACCATCGGGTTCATCAGCGACGAGATCGCCACCACCCCCCACGCGGGCGGGATGGTCCTCGGAGCCCAGGAGGCCGCGGCGGCTCACGGCATGCTGCTGCTCCTGGTCAACACGGGCGGTGACGCCGAGCTCGAACGTCGCAGCATCGAGATGCTGCTCCAGCGTCAGGTCGACGGCGTGCTGTACGCGGCCATGTACCACCGGGTCGTGAGCCTGCCGGAGAGTCTGCGCGCCACGCCCACGGTGCTGCTGGACGCACGCTGCGAGGACTCCGTGATCCCCTCCGTGGTGCCCGACGAGGTGCAGGGTGGCTACACGGCGGTGCGCGAGCTGATCGACCACGGGCACCGCCGGATCGGCATGGTCGTGCCGACCGAGGACATCCCCGCGCTGGGCCTGCGCATCGAGGGTTACCGCAGGGCGCTGACCGACGCCGGGATCTCCTACGATCCCTCCCTGGTCGTCGCCGAGCCGACGGTGCCCACCGAGACCACCGCCGGTCACGCGGCCGCAGGCTACCGGGCGGCGCGGCGCCTGCTTTCGACGGACGAGCGGCCGACGGCGTTGTTCTGCTTCAACGACCGGATTTCCGCGGGCGCCTACCGGGCCGCCGCGGAGCTGGGACTGTCCGTCCCCGGCGACCTGTCGGTCATCGGGTTCGACAACCAGGAGCTGATCTGCGAGGCGCTCCACCCCGCGCTGAGCACGGTCCAGCTCCCGCACTACGAGATGGGAGCGCGGGCGGTCAGCCAGCTGCTCGCACTCACCGGAACGCCGGGGCCGCCACCGCGCCCGGTCACGCAGGAAATGCTGTCTTGCCCGCTGGTGGCGCGGGCATCGGTCGCTTCGCCGCCCCGACTCTGACCCCGGGACGGCGAAGCATTCGCACTACGACAGGCGACCGTTACGACCGGTCGTCATCCCTGTCCGTACTTGGTACACACAGTGAGGGTACACGCATGTCCTCTGGCCTTTTCAAGGAGCCGCTGAGCCGTCGCGGCCTGCTGAGAGCGGGCGCCGCCTCGGCCGCGCTGGCGGGCGTGGGCGGACTGGCCTCCGCCTGCTCGTCCGGCTCCTCCTCTTCCGGTTCCTCCGGCTCGAAGGTGCTGAACGTCGCCGTCTTCGCCGCACAGACGCAGGCGGACAAGATGGCTGAGGCCGCCAAGGCGTTCGAGGCCGCGCACCCCGGCGTGAAGGTGAAGTTCACCGGCACCACGGGCACGGACTGGAACGACTTCTTCAGCAAGCTGCTCACCCAGATCGCGGCCGGCAACGCACCGGACATCGCGGCGGTGGCCACTGAGGGCCTGCAGCTGTTCGCGGCCAAGGGACTGGCCCAGCCGCTGGACGACTACGTCAAGCGCGACGCGGCCGCGCTCAAGCCGTACTTCGCCGACGTCCACCCGGCCCTCGTCGAGGCGATGATGTACCAGGGGCATCTGTACGAACTGCCGACCGACTTCAACGCCGGAAACATGTTCTACAGCACCTCCCTGTTCAGCAGCGTCGGCATGGACCGCCCCGCCGACAACTGGACCAAGGACGACTTCTACGACATCGCCAAGAAGATCTCCGCCAAGGGCGGCAACACGGTCGGCTACGACTGGGTCGTACGGCTGTGGGGCAGCTGGACGTCCTGGATGTACGCCAACGGCGGCAACCTGCTCACCGAGGGCAAGTGGGACGGCGGCGACTGGCTGTGGAACACCTTCTACCCGAACAACCCCCTTGCGGCCGGCCGCAAGGGCGGCTGGCGCTGGGGCGACCCCACCGCCAACTCCGCCCCGGTCGTCGAGGCCCTCGACTACATGGTCCAGCTGCACAAGGAGGGCCTGTCGCCCAGCCCTGACGTCGGCGGCGGCACCACCCTGCAGGGCCTGTTCGCCAGCAACAAGATCGGCATGTCCGTCGGCGGCGGCTTCTGGGCGGGCGGCCTGCACAACGCCGGCATGCGGACGGGCTCGTTCGACGTGCAGTACTTCCCCAAGTGGAAGACCCAGCGCCACCTGTTCGGCACCGGCGGCTACGGCATCATGAAGTCGTCCAAGAACAAGGACCTGGCCTGGGAACTCCTGAAGACCCTGGTGACCCCCCAGAGCCTGGACCTGCTGTTCCCGGGCAATGTCACCACCTTCCCGCGCAAGTCGATGTCGACGGCCGCCCGGTACGCGACCACCGGCCCCAAGCACTGGAACGTCTTCTACGACACGCTCGATCTCGACAACACCGCTCCGATCCCGGCGCCGCCGTACTACAACGCCATGGCCATCGCGCTGAACAAGCGCACCACCCAGGCCATGTCCAGCGGCAACGCCAAGGCGGCCCTCGACGGCCTGCAGAGCGATCTCGAGACCGCAGCGAAGACGGGATGACGCGCTGATGTCGCAGCCAGTCCAGAGCCGTAGCCTCGCGTCCGCCCCGGCGGGCGCGCGGCCCGGCCGCGCCCCGCTGCACCAGGCGGATCCGACGGCGGCGCTGCGTCGCCGCGCTCAGGCCCGCCAAGCCCGCCGCGAAGCGCTCTTCGGGTACGGGATGGTCGCGCTGTCGCTGGTGGTGGTGTTCGTCTTCACCGTGGCGCCGATCGTCGGGTCGTTCGTTCTCGCACTGTTCAAGTGGGACGCCATAACCAGCCCCCAGTTCGTCGGCCTGCAGAACTTCGACACCCTGCTGCACGACAAGGCGGTCACCCACTCTCTGCTGGTGACCTCCGGCCTCGCCGTGATGATCGTCTTCCTGCAGGTCGCCCTCGGTCTGGGCCTGGCCCTGCTGGTGGCCCAGCGCGCCTCGAAGATCGTGCAGAACCTGTTCCGTGCGGCGTTCTTCATGCCGATGCTGGCCTCGGCGGCGTCGATCTCGATCGTGATGTCGTACATCTTCGACGACCACTTCGGAGTGATCAACTACTACCTGGGCGCCCTCCACCTGCCCACGGTCCCCTGGCTGAGTTCGACCACCGGAGCGACGGCCACCATCGTGATCGTCGCTGTGTGGCAGCAACTCGGCTTCACGTTCATCCTCTTCGTCGCCGCCCTCGGCTCCGTACCACCGGACGTCCTGGAGGCCGCGCAGATCGACGGCGCGTCGTCCGCCCGCGTGTTCTGGCGGATCAAGCTCCCCCTGATCAGCCCCACGGTGCTGTTCGCCTGCACCGTCGGCCTCATCAACACGATGCAGTTGTTCGACCAGCCCTACGTGATGACCAAGGGCGGTCCGGGCGACGCGACCTACACCACCGTCCTGCTCGTCTACCAGACGGCCTTCCAGAACCTCCAGTTCGGCTATGCCTCGGCCGTCTCCGTACTGCTCTTCGTCGCCCTGCTGGTCATCACGGCCGTGCAGTTCACGGTGAGCCGGAAGTGGGTGTTCTACTCATGACCGCCGTCCTCGACCGGCCCGCCGCCGCATCGCCCGGGCGCCGGCGCCTGCGGATCACCTCGCTGCTGTCGGTCACCGTCCTGACCGTGGCGGCCGTACTGATCGTGGCGCCGCTCGTGTGGGCACTGTCCACCTCGCTGCGCACCCCGGCCACCTCCTTCGACCAGCCCCCGCAGTGGATCCCCACCCATCCGATCTGGTCGAACTACCAGGCCGTCTTCCAGAAGGTCCCGCTGGGAACCTTCTTCCTCAACAGCACCCTGGTCACCGGGCTGATCGTGGTCGGCCAGCTGATCACCTCGACCATGAGCGGCTATGCCTTCGCCATGGTGCGCTTCCGCGGCAACAAGGCGCTGTTCGCCGTCATCCTGGCCACCATGATGGTGCCGCTCCAGACGACCATCATCCCGGTCTTCTTGATCATCAAGTACCTGGGCCTGACCGACACCAGCATGGCCCTGGTCCTGCCCGCCGTCGGCGGTGCCTTCGGCACCTTCCTGATGCGCCAGTACTTCCTGCAGATGCCCCGCGAACTCGGCGAGGCGGCACGCGTGGACGGGGCCTCGCACTTCCAGGTCTTCGCCCGCATCTACGCCCCGATGGCGCGGGCGCCGATGGCCACGCTGGCGGTGCTGACGTTCTCCGCCTACTGGAACGAGTTCTTCCGCCCGCTGATCTTCCTCCAGTCCACCGACAAGTTCACCCTGCCCCTGGGCCTGGTGAGCCTGCAGGGAACCCTGGGCACCGGCAGCATCTCCATCGTGCTCGCCGGAGTGGTCATCGCCCTGATCCCCAGCGTGCTGATCTTCGTCGCCGCCCAGCGGTACTTCGTCGAGGGGATCGTGGCCGGCTCCTTCCGCTGACTGCCGCCGCTCCCCGCACGCTTTCCAACTCCTCGAAAGGCACGCGTGTGTCCACCGCGCCCTTTGACCCCCTTGACCCGCACCGGCCCGTCGCGCATCTGCGCCCGCCCCGCAACTGGATCAACGACCCCAACGGACTGGCCTTCCACGACGGCCACTACCACGTCTGCTACCAGTACAACCCGTACGGCACCCGCCACGAGAACATGCACTGGGGCCACTTCCGCAGCCCCGACCTGCTCAGCTGGGAGCCACTGCCCATCGCCCTCGCTCCCACACCAGGCGGCGAGGACGCCGCCGGCTGCTTCTCCGGCAACGCCGTCTCCGACGGCGACCGGCTGATCGCCTTCTACTCCGCCCTCCGCGAAGACCGCTGGTACCAGCCGGTCACCACCGCCACCTCCCGCGACGGCGGCCGCACCTTCCGCCCCCGCGGCGACCTGCTCATCCCCGAACCCCCCGACGGCTGCACCATGTACCGCGACCCGTACGTCTGGCGGGACGGTACGCGCTGGCGGATGCTGGTCGGCGCCGCACTCGCCGACGGCCGCGGGGCCGCTCTTCTCTACGAATCACCCGACCTTGAGACCTGGACCTACCGAGGACCCTTCTGTGCCGGCACACCGCAGCCGGTCGGCTCCGGTGACCGGTACACAGGGGAAGGCTGGGAGTGCCCCCAATACCTCCCGGCGGCCGACGGCTCCGGCCGGGGTGCCCTCATCTACAGCGCATGGGACCCACATGACGGTCCCAGATGTTCGGTGGCCCTGGTCGGCCACGAGACCGGCGGGGTCTTCGAAGCCGACGCCGCACCGGTCCTCCTCGACCACGGCCCGGACTGCTACGCGCCCGCGCTGCTGCGCGCACCGGGGGGCAGATGGCTGCTGTGGGGCTGGTCCTGGGAAGCCCGCGAGGAAGCCTGGGCCGCCCAGGACGGCTGGGCCGGAACGCTCACCCTTCCCCGCGAGATCTCCCTCACGCAGGACGGCTCACTGCACCAGCAGCCCGCCGCCGAACTGCTGGCCCTGCGCGGCGACCACACCGTCCACGCGCAGGGACGGACCACCGGCGCGGATCCGGTGGAACTGGGCGACGTCGGCCGCAGCTTCGACCTCACGGCACGTCTGGAGACCTCCGGCGAGGCCGGCCTGCGCCTGGTCACCGCCGCCGACGGCTCCGAGTACCTCGACATCCGCCTCGACCCCGCCACAGGTCACCTGGTCGTCGACCGCGACAGGGCCTCCCGGGACGCCCGCGCCCGCGGCGGTTCCTACCGGATGCCCTGCCCCGTAAGCCGACCGGTCGACCTGCGCGTGGTCGTCGACCACTCCACCGCCGAGATCTTCCTGACCGCCACGGGCCAGGTGCTCACCCTGCGCTTCTACCCGACCGGCGAGGTCCCGTGGCGCCTGCAGGCCCGCAGTGCGCCCGGGGCTGGCCTCGGCTACACCGTCGACGCGTGGGACCTGCTGCCCCTCGTGATCAAGGACCCGAGCGGCGACGTCGAACAGCCGGAAAAACGGTCCGCATGACGGCGCTCATCATCGGAGAAGCCCTGGTCGACGTGGTGTGGCCCGCAGGCAGCCCAAACCTCACCCCGCACCCCGGCGGCAGCCCCGCCAACGTCGCCGTCGGGCTGCGACGGCTAGGTCCTGTCCGGCGGATCATGTGACTGTCGGATTGCTGGCTCGTTGATCTCGGTATGGGGCGGGGTGATCTCACGAATGCCGACTGGTTCCGGTTGGAGCCGCATCTGCCGTCGTCCGGGCTTCGAGGCGGACGTTGGAACGATCACCGCAAGGTGATCAACGGCATCCTGTTCCGTGTCCGAACGGGCATACCGTGGCGGGACCTTCCTGAGCGTTTCGGCAGCTGGAAGACCGTCTATGAGCGGCACCGGCGCTGGTCGGCGGACGGCACGTGGGACCGGATCCTGCGTGCCGTCCAGGCCGACGCCGACCTCGCGGGCCGGATCGACTGGAGCATGGTCAGCGTCGACTCGACGTCCTGCCGTGCCCATCAGCACGCGGCCGGGGCCCGTAAGAAGAAGCCGCGTGTGCCGAAAAAAGCACGATGCCCCGGCACCACCGCCCCGACGAAGGACTCGGACGGTCCCGGGGCGGTCTGACCTGCAAGATCCACCTCGCCGGTGAAGGCGGGTGCCGGCCGATGGCCTTCCTGGTCACGCCGGGCCAGTGGGGCGACGCACCGCAGATGATCGAGGTCCTGGAGCGGATCCGGGTGCCCCGCCCACAGGGCGGTCACCCGCGAACGCGGCCCGACCACCTCGGCGGCGACAAGGCATACAGCTCACGCCGCAACCGCCGCTACCTGCGAAGGCGCCAGATCAAGCACACGATCCCCGAGCCGAAGGACCAGCGGGCCAACCGCAAACGCCGCGGCAGCAAGGGCGGCCGGCCCACCGGCTTCGACAGCGAGATCTACAAACGCCGCAACACAGTTGAGAGGAGCAAGCCGCAGTGCTGTCATACCTGCGGTTCGCTGTCATGGCTGTTGTGTCCTTCCTCGTTGTCGATTATCGCCAGGCGCTGGTGGTG